>NZ_DHEI01000095.1:7986-15726 GCF_002399805.1 Flavobacterium sp. UBA4854 | reverse complement strand
AATCTCAGAATCTCAGAATCTTAGAAAAAAAATCAACAATCTAATATCTAAAATTTATAAATGGGTGCTTTTGTAATTAGCAAGCGATTTAATGATGAATATAAGTTTACGTTTACTTCTCGAAAAGGGAAGGTGATCTTTACGAGTTTGAGTTATGAATTAAGATTTGAATGTGAAGAGGATATTGAAAAGTTTAAAGCGAATATAGAGCTTGCGAAATTCTTGAAGTTTAAAGGTTCTGGAGGAAAGTATTTTTTTAAATTGATGTTGGGTGAGGTTCATTTTGCTACAAGTCGAAAATACAGCACAGAATTGCTTTTGCAGAAAGGGATAAAAGAGATTGTAACATATTCTTCTAGGTCGGAAATTTTGGATTTCTCTTCGAGTGAGTCGATTTTTGGGGATGATGAGGTTGAGGAAGAAATGGAAGAGGCGGCTGAATAAATAAAAAAAAAGCGTTCATAATTTATGAACGCTTTTTTTTATTGCTTGTGGATTAATGGAAAAAATTAATCACAAAAAAAACCATCTAAAAGATGGTTTTAAAATCGTTAGAACTTAGGTTCTAATTATTTTTTTACTTCTTCTACTTTAGCAGCAGCAGAATCAACTTTAGCAGCAGCAGAATCAACAGTTGCAGCAGCAGAATCAACAACAGCAGCAGCTGAATCAACAGCAACAGCAGTAGAATCTACAGCAGGAGCTTCAGCAGCAGCGTCAGCTTTTTTACAAGATACAACAGTTAATACAGCAACAACAGCTAAACTTAAAAATACTTTTTTCATCTTACTTTATTATAAAAGGTTAATTATTAATTCGTGGCAAAGATATAAATTTTTTAATATGTAAAATATTTTTTCACTTTTTTTTTAAAATATTTTCCTTACTCACGTTTATCTTATTTATCAAAGAATATGCCAAAACTACAAAATTTTCTTAAATTATCTAATTTATAGGCTAAATAATTTTTTGTTGAATATTCTTTATAAAAATGGGCTGTTTTATTTCTCTGATTAATGGTTTTTCTGATTTTTTAAGACTATTTATTTAGGTTTTCAAATGTAAAAAGTGGTCTTAATTGTGTTGTTTTTCTAAATTTAACACTTTTTATTGGTACAAAAGGCTATACAACTAGTTTTATGATAGTCTCGGTTGCACCTTTGTTGGTTTGAATGAATGATCTAGAGATTTCGCTTTTTTCTTCTAGAAAGTTTTTGTCCTTTAATAAATTATCAAAAATTTCTTTTAGTTCCGAACTTGTTGATATTGGTATGCAGCCTCCAATTTCGACTAAGGCGATAGCTTCTGCAAAATTTGAATAATTAGGGCCAATTACGATTGGCATTCCAAAAGTTGCTGGTTCAAGAATGTTGTGTATTCCAGGATTTCCAAATCCGCCACCTACATATGCAATCGTTCCGTAACTATAAATCTTGGTTAAGATTCCGACAATATCAATTATAAAAACATTGTAGCTAGAAAGGTCTTTGTTTTCTTTTTCTGAAAATAAAATTGTCGACTTTGTAATTTTTGATTGAAGGTCTGAAATCTGATCAGGCTTTATATTGTGCGGAGCAATTATGAATTTTACGTTTTCTGGCGCCTGATTGATGTATTCGTATAGCAAAGCTTCATCTTTTGGCCATGAGCTTCCAATAACAATTGTCTGCTTATTGTTTTTGAAGTTTTCGATATAATCCAAACGATTGTCTCTTTCTAAAATAGCATTTACACGATCAAAACGGGTATCACCAGAAACAATTACATTTTTAAAACCTAAACTTTCGACTTTTTCTTTCGATTTTTCGTTTTGAACAAAGAAATAAGTAAAAGCTTTTAAGGCATTTCTGTAAAATCCGCCATACCATTTAAAGAACATTTGATTGTCTCTAAAAATTCCTGAAATCAAATAAGTTGGAGTTTTATGGTCTTCAAGTTCTTTTAGGTAATTCAGCCAAAATTCATATTTAATAAAGAATGCTTTTTCTGGATGAACAAGCTTGATGAATTTTTTTGCGTTGCTTTTAGTGTCCAATGGAAGGTAAATGGTAACATCGGCAACTGTATTATTTTTACGCACTTCGTATCCAGATGGTGAAAAAAAGGTTACAATAATTTTATGGGAAGGATATTTCTCTTTGATTTTTTCTATAACAGGAAGTCCTTGCTCATACTCTCCTAAAGAAGCAGAATGAAACCAAATCGTTTTGTCTTCTGGTTGTATTTTTTCTTTTAGTGTGCTAAAAACACTTTTTCGGCCTTCTACAAAAAGCTTAATTTTCGGACTAAACAAGGATATGATTCTTAAGAAAAATCCTGCGATATGTATGGCTAGATTGTATAAAAAAAGCATGTAATTTTTTTTGCAGCTAAATTACATTTCTTTCGACTATTTTCATTGGTTTGAAGCTATTAATAACTATTTTTGTTCTTCCTTTTAGAGATTTCTGTCCGAAAACAGTGTCTTTAATTTTTTTAAATACATTCAAAATGAAAAAAATACAAATGGTTGACTTAAAGAGTCAATACGAAAAAATAAAATCTACTGTAGACGCTTCAATTCAAGAAGTTTTAGATACAAATACTTATATCAACGGACCTTTAGTTCATCAGTTTCAAAAGAATCTTGAAGATTATTTAGGTGCAAAACACGTTATTCCTTGTGCAAACGGTACAGATGCGTTGCAGATTGCCATGATGGGATTAGATCTGAAGCCAGGAGACGAGGTAATTACTGCCGATTTTACTTTTGCAGCAACTGTTGAGGTTATTGCTTTGTTGCAATTAACACCAGTTTTGGTTGATGTTGATTTACATAATATGAACATCGATATCGAAGCGGTTAAAAAAGCAATTACACCAAAAACAAAAGCGATTGTTCCGGTTCATTTATTTGGACGTGCAGCTAATATGGATGCAATTATGGAAATTGCTAAAGAGCATAATTTATATGTAATAGAAGATAACGCACAAGCAATAGGTGCAGATTATATTTCTAAATCTGGATCAAAAGTGAAAGTAGGTACAATTGGCCACGTTGCGGCAACTTCATTCTTTCCTTCTAAAAACTTAGGATGTTATGGCGATGGAGGAGCAATTTTTACAAACGACGATAAATTGGCTCACATCATCCGCGGAATTGTAAATCACGGAATGTATGAGCGTTACCACCACGATGTTGTGGGAGTGAATTCTCGTTTGGATAGTATTCAAGCTGGAGTTTTAAATGCTAAATTGCCATTGCTAGATGAGTATAATGCAGCGCGTCGTTTGGCGGCAACAAAATACAATGCAGCATTTGCTGGGAATGCGAAAATCATTACTCCAGATTTTGATGCAAACGAGAATGATCACGTTTTTCATCAATACGTTTTAAGAATTTTAGATGCAGACAGAAATGCTTTAATGCAGCATTTATTAGATAAAGGAATTCCATGTGCAATTTATTATCCAATACCATTGCATTCTCAAAAAGCATATTTAGATCCTCGTTATAAAGAAGAGCAATTTCCGGTTACAAACCAATTAGTACAGGAAGTAATTGCTTTGCCAATGCATACAGAACTTGACGACGAACAAATTAAATTTATTACCGATTCTGTTTTAGAATTTTTGAATAAATAAAGATGAGAAAAGGTAGTCTTTTAATTTTAATGATTTTTCTTCAGTTTTCAGTTTTGGCTCAAAAAATGAATTCTAAAGAAGAGAATGCCGTTAGCAGTCAAGTCGAAATTTTGCGTCAGGCAATGATTGATGCTGATGGAGCGAAATTGAAAGCGCTAACTTCGGACAAATTGAATTATGTCCACTCAAATGGTAATTTTCAAAACCAAGCTGAATTTATAGAAGGAATCGTAAGTGGAAAATCTGATTTTGTTTCGATCGATTTTCAGAACCAAACTATAACTATTCAGAATGATGTTGCCATAGTTCGACATGTTTTATCGGCTCATACCAAAGACGATGGAATAGATCGAGATATTAAAATAGGAATAATGCTCGTTTGGCAGAAACAAAAAGGCAAATGGGTTTTAATTGCTAGACAAGCTTATAAATTAACTACATAAAAACAACCACAAAAAAATGAAAGTATTAGTAACAGGAGGATTAGGTTTTATCGGTTCTCACACCGTAGTCGAATTACAAAATGAAGGCTTCGAGGTAGTGATCATTGATAATCTTTCTAATTCTTCAGAAGATGTTTTAAAAGGAATTACTGCGATTACAGGAAAAACGCCTTTATTCGAGAAAATTGATTTAAGAGAGAAAAGTGCCGTTCGGGATTTTTTTAAAAAACATAATGATGTTACTGGTGTCATTCATTTTGCTGCTTCAAAAGCAGTTGGCGAAAGTGTTGAACAGCCTTTACTGTATTATGAAAACAACATTAGCAGTTTAGTTTATCTTTTACAAGAATTACAGCAAAAACCTGAAGCAAGTTTTATTTTCAGCTCTTCTTGTACGGTTTACGGTCAAGCCGAAAAAATGCCAATTACAGAAGACGCACCAGTTCAAGCAGCGATGTCTCCTTATGGAAACACAAAGCAAATTGGTGAAGAAATCATTACAGATACAGCTAAAGTTACTAATATCAGTGCTATTTTATTACGTTATTTTAATCCGGTTGGAGCGCACGAATCTGTTGAAATTGGAGAATTGCCTTTAGGGGTTCCTCAAAATTTAGTGCCTTTTATTACGCAAACGGGTGTCGGATTGCGCCAAGAATTATCTGTTTTTGGAAATGACTACCCAACTCCAGACGGAACTGCAGTTCGCGATTATATTCACGTTGTTGACTTAGCAAAAGCACACGTAATTGCTTTACAGCGCTTGTTAAACAAAAAGAACTTGGCAAAAGTAGAAACTTTCAATTTAGGAACAGGAAAAGGAAGTTCTGTTCTTGAAGTCATTCATAGTTTTGAAAAAGTCAGCGGTAAAAACTTACCTTACAAGATGATGCCTCGTCGTGAAGGTGATATTACTGAAGCTTATGCAAATACAGATAAGGCAAATAATGTCTTAGGGTGGAAGGCTGAACTAAGTTTAGACGAAGCAATGGCAAGTGCTTGGAAATGGGAACAAAAAGTGAGGAATAAATAGTTTTTTAAATAAAATTATAAATTTTAAAGTCCCAGATTATAGCAATATAGTTTGGGACTTTTCTTTTAAAGATATTTGATTTTTATGAAAAAAGATTTAGATTATAAATTAATATTTGCCTTAGCGGCTGTTGGAATTATTTGGGGAACTACCTTTTTAGGTATTAGAGTTGCGGTTGAAACGATTCCGCCTTGGTTTGTAACTTCAATTCGTCAGGGATTGGCGGGAATAATCATGATGATGATTTTATTGTTCAAAAAAGAATTGAAATGGATTGGATGGGAGAATTTAAAACATCAGCTTGTTCCTTCTATTTTGATGATTGTAATTGCAAATGGTTTTACAACCGTTGCCGAACAGACTGTGCCAAGTGGATTGGCTTCGGTAATTAGTGCTATGGCTCCTATACTTATTTTTCTGGGCAGTATTTTATTTAAATTACAAAAACCAAGTTTAAGAGGATTTATTGGAGTCATAATAGGGTTTTCTGGAGTCGTTTTTATATTTAAAGACGGACTAGGATCTTTTTTAGATGCCGATTATAGAATTGGAATGATGTTTATGGGGTTTGCAATTTCTGCTTGGGCAGCTGGAACAATTTATACCAAAATTCATGGGAATAAATCTAAAAATATAGTTCTTAATTTGTTTTACCAGTTTACAATGGCTTCATGCATTCAGATTGTTTTGGCATTTATTTTTTCGCCAACTATTGATGTAAGTTTATGGAGCACTAAAAGTATTTTAGCAGCATTGTATTTGTCTATATTTGGGTCTGTAATTGCTTTTTTTAGCTATAATTATGCGCTTAAGCACGTTACGCCGGTTCAGGTTTCTATTTTGGCGTATATCAACACCATAATTGCGGTGTTTTTTGGTTGGCTCATTTTGGATGAAAAAATTACCATTGATTTTATAATTGCAACAATCCTGATCATTTTAGGAGTTTTTATTATTAATTATAAAAAGAAGGAAAAGAAAGCTGTATAAATTTTGATTTAATTTATTTTGTAAATTTGTAAGATTAAAATGTAGGAATAATGAATTCGGATAAAGAAAATAAAAAGAATAACAAGGTCGAAGAACCAAGAGTAGAATACGAAGTTCAAAAAACTAAATTTAAAGGTATAGATCATGAAACTTTTGATTTTGATGCTGAATTTGCAAAAGGATTAACACCGGAGGAGTTTAAAGCTGAAATGTCTAAAAGAATAAAAGCTTATCCTTGGAAAAAATAATTTTTGAAAATAGCGTTCTAGAATATTTTGATAATTTAGTTTTTGTTCTTTTTGAAAAAGAGTATTTCGGGTTCGTTGAGTCAGCTCAAATTTATATCAACAAAATAGTAGATTATATTAAATCAAATATATCAACCTTTCCACACAGCAAAACTCCAGATTCTCTCCGTTATCTAGGTTCAAATTATATTTTCTATAAAACTAGCTCAAGAACAAGTTGGTATATATTTTTTGAAAAGAGTAATCAAAACTACCTGATTACTGGAATTCTAAATAATTATAGCGAAGAAGCAAAGGAATTATAAAATAAAATCCTCATAAACTTATCAAAGTATATGAGGATTTATTGTTTTATACAGTTAACCACTGAGAACTGTCAATAAGACTAAACACTTAAAAATTAAGCATTAGCAACAGCAGCTTCTTTATCAATTTTATTAATCAATCCAGTTAATACTTTTCCAGGACCAACTTCAGTAAACAAAGTCGCGCCGTCAGCAATCATTTGCTGTACAGATTGTGTCCATCTTACAGGAGCAGTCAATTGAATGATTAAGTTCTTTTTAATTTCATTAGCATCAGAAACTGCATTTGCAGTTACGTTTTGATACACTGGACAAATAGGAGTAGAGAAAGTAGTTGCTTCAATTGCAGCAGCCAATTCTTCTCTTGCTGGTTCCATCATTGGAGAGTGGAAAGCACCTCCAACAGGTAAAATTAAAGCACGTTTTGCTCCAGCAGCTTTCATTGCTTCGCAAGCTTTTTCAACAGCAGTAGTTTCACCAGAAATTACCAATTGACCTGGGCAGTTATAGTTTGCTGCAACCACAACTCCATCAATAGAAGCGCAAACTTCTTCTACAACATTATCAGCTAAACCTAAAACAGCAGCCATAGTAGATGGAGTGATTTCGCAAGCTTTTTGCATAGCCAAAGCACGTTGAGAAACCAATTTAAGTCCATCTTCAAAAGACAAAGTTCCGTTTGCTACCAAAGCAGAAAATTCTCCTAAAGAGTGTCCTGCAACCATTTCCGGTTTGAAATTTTCTAAAGTTTTGGCTAAAATAACAGAGTGTAAAAATACAGCTGGCTGTGTTACTTTAGTTTCTTTTAGTTCTTCGGCAGTGCCTTCAAACATGATATCTGTAATTCTGAAACCTAATATTTCATTAGCTTTTTCGAATAATTCTTTGGCTAAAGCCGAATTTTCATAAAGGTCTTTACCCATTCCTGTGAATTGTGCACCTTGACCTGGAAATACGTATGCTTTCATTTGTCTAATTTGTTTTTTATTTTTTTTGAAATTGAAAATTAGCTTCAATTGAAAGGCAAAAATAATACTTTTTTATTTCGTATAATCCTTAAACATGTAAATCCATGCTAATCTGGAAAATCGGAGATT
>NZ_DHEI01000095.1:5614-7785 GCF_002399805.1 Flavobacterium sp. UBA4854 | reverse complement strand
GCAATTCCTTGAGCGACTGTTAATCCGTAGTTTACATACATTGCTCCAAAGAAATAACCAGGTTCTTTTTGGAATTTATAATTGCAATGACTGCAGTATTCGTGCATTTTTGGTAAACCAAAATTAAAGAAAATGTTTTTGTCTGTAAAAACTTTTCCTTTATGACAAATAGGACATTCGTTGCTTAAAATATGAGTTAATGCGCTTGACATGACTTTGTTATTTTTTGTTTATACAAAGGTAATTCAGAGGTTTATAAAAGTCTTTTTTATATCTTCGCTTATTATAGCACAATAAAGACATTTTTTATGAAACGATATCCGATTTATAGTGTTCAGAATTTTAGCTGTAACGATATTCACCGTGATTTTTATGTCAATACTTTTACAGAACATTTAAAGAATCACAGTTTTGTCGAAGAACCACATAGGCATGATTCGTATTTAATGGTTTTTTTTACGAAAGGTTCTGGATTGCATGAAGTCGATTTTGACCAGTTCGAAATCAAAAGAGGAAGCCTTTTTGTGCTACAGCCAGGACAAATGCATCATTGGAATTTGTCTGAAGATATCGAAGGTTTTGTTATTATCTTTTCTCAGGAATTGTATAATTTGTATTTCGGACAGAAAAAGATCAATGATTATAATTTTTATCATTCCATTCATAATCGACCAGAAATGGTTTTTGAAGAAAATGAAATTCCAAAAATCCTTCCATATTTCGATTTGCTGATTCAGGAAAACAGTCAAAATAGTAAATATCAATTAGATAAATTGCTGAACTTGTTAGATTGCATTCATATTGAAGTCGCTCGAAAATACAATGAAACTTATTCGCATCAAGCGCATTCCTACAATATCAAAATCAATGCATTTGAATCCATTTTAGAAGAATATTTCAGAACCCAAAAATTGCCATCGTTTTATGCAGACAAGCTAAATATAACGTTGAAACATTTAAACAGAATTTGCAACGAAATCCTTCAAAAAACAGCTACAGAAGTAATCACAGATCGAGTAATTCTAGAAATAAAAAGAATGCTGATCGACAAGCAATTAGCGGTAAACGAAGTAGCATTTAAGGTAGGTTACGAAGATTACTCGTATTTCTCTAGATTCTTCAAAAAACAAACAGGAATGTCTCCGACTGAATTTAGAAATACTGTGCGATGATTTTTTTATTAGCCACTAATTACACGAATTTCCACGAATTATTTTTTAGCCACAGATTAAAAAGATTATTTTGATTTCTAATCTGTGGAAATCCTTTAAATCTCTGGCAAAATTTCGGCTTTGAGAGAAAAAAAATGTGGAAATTCGTGTAATTCATGGCAAACAAAAAGCCCTGCAAAATGCAGAGCTTCAATAACCAACCAATTAAATCCGAGAATGCTTAATTAGGGTTGTTTTACAAATTGTAATTCAATGTTCAAACGAACTTCTTCGCCTACTAAAACACCACCTGTTTCAAGAGCTGAGTTCCAGTTTAAACCCCAATCTTTACGATTAATTTTTCCTTCTATACTTAAACCTACTTTTGTATTTCCCCAAGGATCAGTCATGATTCCGCTAAATTCAACTGGGAATTTTACTGTTTTAGAAACACCTTTGATGTTTAAATCTCCAGTTAATTCAAATTCACCATCATTGATTTTTTTGAAAGAAGAAGATTTGAAAGTTAATTTTGGATGGTTCTCAGCATCAAAGAAATCACCGCTTCTTAAATGTCCGTCACGATCTGCATTTGCAGTGTCTACTGAAGCGATATCAGCAGAAAAGCTAAAATCTGCATTATCAAAACTATCTCCTTCTGTGATTGCAGAAGCATCATAAGTTCCAAATTTTCCTGAAACATTTGTAAACATCATGTGTTTAACTTTAAAACCAATTTCTGAGTGAGTTGGGTCAATTGACCATTTTGTAGTTGCCATAATTTTATTTTTTAAATAATTAATTTCATTTTGATAGGACAAAGTTACGGTGAGAGTTGTCCTAGAGCACTTAACCTAGATTAAGAAATAAAAAGGTGATTGTTTTTGCCACAGATTACACAGATTAAAAGGATTAAAAGAAATATTGCCACGAATTACACGAATTGCCACAAATTTTAATACAAATTATCTCGAACAATTGCTACGTCTGTTCGCTATCGCTCGAGTCGTGGCGAAAAAA
>NZ_DHEI01000095.1:0-5455 GCF_002399805.1 Flavobacterium sp. UBA4854 | reverse complement strand
TTATTCATATAAAATGTCAACGCTCCCGAAGGACATTTATTAACTGTTGAAATTATTTTCTCAGTTGTAGATTTCTCTGGCGTAATCCAAGGTTTTTCTTTTGGACGAAAAACATCTGGATTATTTTTGACACAATTTGTCGAATGAATACATTTTCCAGATTGCCATACAATCGTAACTTCTCCGTTTGTATATTCTTTAATGAGGTTGTTTGGATTCATGTTTTAAAATTTTAAGGATGAATTTAATTTTAAAGTCAGACCAATTTTCTTATTTATAAAGTTAGTCTTTCTTTTTTAAAATTGAGTAAAAAAAGAAACGATAATAGTCTGATTTACAGATTTATTATCGTTTCAAGGTACAGGTATTAATTGTTTTTGTTCGAATTAATAATTCATTGGAATGTCCATTAATAAAAATTCAGCATCTGTATTGGCTTTAATATTCAACGTATCAGTTCCTGAAATTCCAACTGCATCACGAGTATTTAATTCCTGACCGTTGATGGTAACATTTCCTTTTAAAACGAAAGCATAAACTCCGTTTCCTTCTTTTTTGATTTTATATTCAGTTGCAGTTCCTGCATCAAAATTTCCCATGTTGAACCACGCATCTTGGTGAATCCAAACACCTTCGTCATCGGCATTTGGAGATAAAACTTGTGCCAATTTGTTATGTCTGTCTGCAACATTTAAAGTAATCTGTTGGTAGCGTGGTGTAACGTTTCTTTTGTTTGGAAACAACCAAATCTGCAATAACTTAGTCTGCTGATCTGCATTCGGGTTGAACTCACTGTGCTGAATTCCAGTTCCAGCACTCATTACCTGAATGTCTCCGTTTTTAATTACTTCAGTATTTCCCATGCTGTCTTTGTGAGCCAAATCACCTTCTAACGGAATTGTAATAATTTCCATATTATCGTGAGGGTGAGTTCCAAATCCCATTCCCGCTGCAATCGTATCGTCATTCAAAACACGAAGGGCTCCAAACTGAATTCTGTCCGGATTGTACCAGCTCGCAAAACTAAAACTGTGATAAGCGTTTAACCATCCGTGATTTGCATTTCCTCTTGACTCTGCTTTGTGCAATACTATATTTTCCATGATTTTGTCTTTTATTGATTTTGATAGTACAAAGATACGGTTGATGTAAACGAAAAGCACTTAATGTAGATTAAGAAAAGATTCTGAGATTCTATGATGTTAAGTTTCTAAGTTTTTTTCTGAAGCAGATATTTTCGTTTTCAAAAGACGTTTAGTCCCGCTATCCGTTGCAATCTTTTGTGGTGAACCCCACCGCAAAAGGATTTCCACTTCTATCGGGGCTATGCGAGAAGTTTCATTTTTATAAGAAGGTTCAAAGGCACAAAGGTAAAGAGGTTCAAAAGGCGTTACTTCAAAGTAACCACATGGTTTGTCATTTCGACGAAGGAGAAATCTTCGCAAGTAACTCTACAAAGATTAGAAATTACAATGTTTTCTACCTCAAAGTAACCACATAATTTGTCATTCCGAGGAACGAGGAATCTCCCCACAGTATGTCGCCAATCTTTGTCGAGCCACTTGGGGAGATTCCTCGTTCCTCGGAATGACAAAAAGCGTGTGGTAAAAGACCGGAATAAATTATTTAATTCTAATTAATTTCCCTTTTCCAACCACTTCATCAAGATAATTTGAAGAAGAGCTTTTTTTATCATGCATGAAAAAAGGAATCGTATCTTTTTCGATTTGATCTTTTGCAATACTTATAACTAAATCGGTATTAATGAAATTATCCAATACTATTTTATTGCTATAAGAAACTTTTCCTTTTGGCAGATATTTGTTATCAAAAGCAAAAATGCTGTCCTTAAAAGTAATTTTATCTTTTTGGATATAAGTATTGTCCTCTTCAATCAAGTAATTGTAACGGCCAATAAGTTTGTCTGTTTTCTGAGTAAAACTAATTAAAAGCAGTGTCGTTATTAAGGTAAAATATTTCATGGCATTCTAACTATATTGATTCATAAACTGCTGTACAACAGCATCGGTATTTTCATGACGTTTTTTTCTTTCTAAAACAATTGGCGGAGCTGCTCTTTCCAGACAATCCTGAACAGCACAGGTTTCGCAAGTTACACCAACAATTCGTTTCACCAAAGGTTTTCCGTCAATGACCTTGAATTTCTTTTTCATTGTTGGATTAATCAAAATTCCAACGGAAATACTTCGAATAGTATCATGTAAAAAAGGATCTTTTGTAGCCGATGAAAATACTAAATATTCGTTTCCGCTATTCGCATAACTGGAAATTTGTGCATCAAAAAAATGAGATTTATTTTGTTTGATCGCTTCATCAATTGTTTTTACAGAAACCCATCTTCTGCAATAATGTTCGTTGGTTTCGTTGGCGTGTGGTTCCTGCTGATGTGTAATGTGTAATTCTTTATTGATTTGGTAAACATCAGAACCAATTCGGTGTGATAGTCTTAAAAAGAATAAATTCTTCAGTTGAAAATCTTTCGGTAATAAATTGGTCAATCTTTGGTAAAAAGATTCAGG
Source organism: Flavobacterium sp. UBA4854 (assembly GCF_002399805.1). Taxonomy (NCBI): domain Bacteria; kingdom Pseudomonadati; phylum Bacteroidota; class Flavobacteriia; order Flavobacteriales; family Flavobacteriaceae; genus Flavobacterium; species Flavobacterium sp. UBA4854. The sequence goes on along the minus strand of NZ_DHEI01000095.1, from coordinate 2,915 downwards.
CGAAACTTCAAAACTTTCAATTAATTGAACAAATTCTTCAGGTTTCGGATTTTCATTTTCTAAAAAAGAATTGATTTTATCCACCACTAATTTCCTTGGAAGTAACAAAGCACCGGCAAAATAAGAAGCATAAAAGTTGTGTAAAACCTGATCGAAATTTTCAAACTTAATCCAACTGAAAGTCAGTAAACGATCGGATATTTTTAAATAGTTATAAGCAATTTCTTTGGCTAAAATAAATGCTTTCTGCGGAGCATCGAGTTCAGTTGAAAGCAATAAAGTTCTGCTTTTTGGAACATAAATCGAGCGCAAATCGCCCAAAGCTTCCTGATCTGTAAACGCTATTTCTTTAATGTTGTATTCGTATTCCTCTTTTAAAATCGCTTGTAATTCTTCAATGCTGATTTTAGAATCCAGATTAATTTGAAATGACTTCGAAAACGAAATTACTTTTTCTTCTAAATCTTCAAAATAATTACTGTGTGCTTCCTGATACGAACGCAAAGCGGCTAAAAAGAAACTTTCGCGGCTTAAATTATAATGCTGTGCAATTTCGATAATCGTACTAATAAAGGCATTGACTTTTGCAGGAGCATTAGCAATAATATCAATTAAATCGGCTTCCTGAATTCCAAAAAGTTCCAGCGGAATCTCTTTTAAAATACCTGATTTCAAGATTTCGCCAATAGGAGCGAGGTTGTTGTCGAGTTTTAAAGACACCATTTGGTCGTAAGTCACGTCCAAATGTTCGCAGAGAAGCAAAATTTTATCTGTTTTTGGATATTTTTTTCCTTTTTCAATCTCGTTTAAGTACGATTTTGAAAGATTTGTCAATTTGGCCAAGCCAAAAAGAGACAGATTTTTTTGCGTTCTGACTTGCTTCAATTTTAGTCCGAAGATCAGCTTTATATAGTCTTTTTCGATATCCATGAACCAAATATAGTTATTCTAAAAATAATCGCCAAAAAATTATTTTTCATTTTTAGCGAACGTTCGCTTGTTTTGTAAAAAACTTTTTTCTAATATTGTGGTGTAGAAAATATTAATTATCAGTTTGTTATGTATTTATGTTTTTGAAAAACATATAAACGATTCAATTGCTGCTAATGAAATTAAAAACCACAGCTATGAAAAACCAATTAGAAATTACCGAAACGGCAATGGAATTTTTAGCCGAAAAGAAGCTTCGTTATCCAAAGATCTGGACAGAAGAAGCCATTGTTTTTATAACTGAATTGCATAGAAAATTCGAATCACAGCGAAAACTATTGCTTTTACAGCGCGAACAAAAACAAGTCACTTTTGATCAGGGAATTATGCCAGTTTTTATTCCAGAAACCAAAAGTGTGAGAGAAGGCAGTTGGAAAGCTGGAGAAATTCCGAAAGATTTACTGGATCGTAGAGTGGAAATTACTGGGCCGGTTGACCGCAAAATGATTATCAATGCGTTGAATTCGGGAGCAAAAACTTTCATGGCCGATTTTGAAGACAGCACTTCGCCAACCTGGCAAAACTTGATGGACGGACAGGTAAATTTGATTGATGCGGTAAACAAAACAATTACGTATACTGATTTGGTGAAACAGAAATCGTATCATTTAAATGAAAAAATTGCCACGCTAATTGTGCGTCCAAGAGGTTTGCATTTGCCAGAAAAACAAGTTCTAGTTGAAGGGAATGAAGTTTCAGGTTCTTTGGTAGATTTTGGATTGTATGTTTTTCATAATCATAAACGACTTTTAGAAAATAATTCAGGACCCTATTTCTACATTCCGAAATTAGAGCATTATCTGGAAGCGCGCTGGTGGAATAACGTAATCGATTTTACGGAGGATTATTTGAAACTGAACAGAGGAACGATAAAAGTGACAGTTTTAATTGAAACCATAACGGCAAGTTTTCAACTAGATGAAATTATTTACGAATTGAAAGAACATATCGTTGGCTTAAACTGCGGACGCTGGGATTATATTTTCTCATACATTAAAAAGTTTAGAAAAAATCCAAAATTCATTGTTCCAGATCGCGATCAGGTAACTATGACTTCGCCTTTTATGAATGCTTATTCAAATCTGGTAATTCAAAGATGCCATAAAAGAGGCATTCATGCGATTGGCGGAATGGCAGCACAGATTCCGATTCGAAATAATGAAGAAGCCAATGCAGTCGCTTTCGCAAAAGTAAGAACCGATAAAGAACGTGAAGTTAAAAATGGACACGACGGAACTTGGGTAGCGCATCCAGATTTAGTTTCAATTGCAAAAGAGATTTTTGATAAAGGAATGCCAACTCCAAATCAGATTCATGTAAAAAGAGAACATCGAAAAATTACAGAAGCCGATTTGATTGAACCACCAATTGGAATCATTACTGAAAATGGCGTTCGAAAAAATATAAATGTTGGAGTATTGTATTTGGCTTCATGGCTGAACGGGCAAGGCGCCGCCGCATTGCACAATTTGATGGAAGACGCTGCAACAGCCGAAATTTCGAGATCGCAATTGTGGCAATGGCTTCAGAATAAAGTGCTTTTGGATAATGGACGAAAATTAGATTTGACCTATTATCACGAATTGGCTTTAGACGAATTCAGAAAAATCAAGGAAGAATTAGGAGCAGAAAATCATGAAAAACAGCAATTTCCATTAGCGGAAAAAATGCTGGAAAGGCTTGTTGTAAATCTCCATTTTGTGGATTTCTTGACGATTCCGTGTTACAAATATTTATAAGAAAAAAAATCCGCTTAATCTGTGAAATCTGCGGGCGAATAATTTTTTCACGCAGATTTAGCAGATTCGGCAGATAGAATGAGAATGAAAAGATTTACGCAGATCTTTTTAAAACTATTTAAGTCCGGTTGAAACTGATAACTGAGACTGAAAACTATAAACTTTACTAACCAACTTAACTATACT
>NZ_DHEI01000086.1:23660-34444 GCF_002399805.1 Flavobacterium sp. UBA4854 | reverse complement strand
ATTTTCGACCATTTCTTTTTCTAGAAGTGCCATTGTTTCCATTAGCAAACTGTTAAATACGCATACGCGAAAGAAAATCTTCCGCTTTCTGGAACAGATAATAAAATTTTATCTCCTTTTTTCAAATTCCCTGAATTCAATAATTCTTCAAGAGCTAGGTAAATAGAAGCAGAACCTACATTTCCAACTCGAGAAAGATTCATGAACCATTTGTCATCGCTCATTCCGATACCTTTTTCTGTCAATCCTTTTTTTAGTCCTTCAACAAAAAAGTTTGAAGAAACGTGAGGAATGAAATATGTAATATCTTCCGATTTAATATTGTTTTTATCCATGGCATCTTTCATGCTTTCTGCACCTTTTGACAGGATAAATTCGTCTAATAATTTAACGTCTTGTTTTATAGAAAAAACAGATTCGTTTAGCCATTGTTCTGGAGAATAATCGCTCCAGCCTTTAATTTCTCCGTTTTCCAATTTATCACCTCCCGCATACATGCAAGTTTCCAATTCGTACGCATACGAAAAAGCCTCCATCCATTCGATTTTTAGCGAAATTGGTCCTCTTGGTTTATTTTCTAATAAAAAAGCTCCAGCACCATCAGACAACATCCAACGAAGGAAATCTTTTTTGAACGCAATAATTGGCTGTTCTTCAAGGCTTTTTAAATTATCAGCCTCGTGATTGTATTTTTGAGCATTCAGCCAGGTCGAAACTTTTTCAGATCCTGTGCAGATTGCATTTTTTGAATTTCCAGATTTTATAGAAAGAAAACCAAATTTAAGAGAGTTCATTCCGGCGCAGCAAACTCCTGTTGAAGAGTTTAATTCTACGGATTTATTTTTTAGCAGACCATGAACCATCGCGGCATGCGAAGGCAGAAAAATGTCGGGAGTTGAGGTCCCGCATGAAAGTACTTCTACATCTTGAGGCGTAAAATTTTCGTCGAATAACGGTAAAATGGCATTTTTAGTTAATTCGGCATTACTGTGAGTGCTTTTTCCTTCTTTGTCAACAGCGTAATATCGGCTTGTAATTTTATTATTGCGCAAAATAATGCGTCTTGCTTTAGAAGCAGTATCATTGATAAGGCCTAAATAGGCTTCCATTTCGTCATTTGAAACGGCTTCGTTTGGCAAATATTTTGCAGCTTTTGTAATATATACTTCAAACATAATTTAAATTTCGTCTTCTAAACTCCCTGATAATATTGAGTTTCCTTTTTTATAGATTTTAACTTAAGCGGATAGGTAATAAGGTGCAATATATACACTATTGGTGAGATTAACCATATCGCAAGGAATAAATAAACATTAAATACTTTAAGCAGCTGTTTTCGGTTTTTTTGATTTTTATAAATGATATTTGACCATTTATTAAAAATTTTGTTGGCCGTTTTGTCAACCGTTACCAAATACGAACTTATTTTTACAGCGCCAGCATCAACCAATTTTGGCTGTAATTGCGCTAAATTATTTTGCTGTAAAGAATCAAGCATGATTTCTCCAAACTGACTTGATTCTTCAATATCTTTTTCTGAAACTCCAGGAAGCGGAAAAATACCTAAATATTTTTTCTTAACCCCAGAGAACATCCATTCTACAATAGTTATAACGCTGATTAGATTTCCAACGCGGTCTACCAAAGCTACATTTCCAACCAATTTGCCATTTGCTTTTCGCAGCAACACTTTGATTTTTTCCTGTGCCATAATCCACATGTTTCTAGAACCGCTGATCGTAATAACAGGTGTATTGTTCAAAATTTTCTTGGCATCGTCACTTTTCAAAAATGAATTAATCGGAATAGAAGGCGATAAATACCAAACCTGATAATGAAATAATATTAAGTCAAACTTTGTGTTTAAAATTTCTTCAGGAACAGGTTTTAATGCTGTTGGAATCTGTAAAAACGATTCGGGAAATGCATCAAAAAACGATTCTTTATTCCAAGGAAATGGAAACGGTTTTTCTAATTGTATTTCGTGAAATGTAAGGTTTATTTCTTCTGAATTTAGGAATGGTTTTGCAATATTTTTTGCAATAGATTCCAGTTGTCCAGATTGCGTGTAATAAATTACGAGAACATTTTTCATTTAGGTTTTTTGGCTTTGGTGGTCAGCAAAAATAAGTAAATTTATTTAAACGAATTTTCTTATTCCTGCGAATGGCCTAGAATTCCTAAATTTTTGATTTATTCAAAAAAAATGAAGTTAAAAGAGTTTGTTCGGTGTTATTTTGGCAATGAATTTTTGTTTTCTAACTGATTCCAAAAATCAAAATAATTGAACCATTGTAACGGATATCGATGCAGAATACTTTCTACGCTTTTTACATATTCTTTCAAAAGCGCTTTTTCGTCACGGTGTTTTACTTCGGCTTCTCTTGCATACAAATGATAATGAAGGTTTGGTTCTTTCATTACGTAAACAAAAACTACTGGAACTTTTAATCTTGAAGCAATTAAAAACGGACCCGCGGGAAAATTGGCTTCTTTGCCTAAAAGGTTTTCAGAAAGCGATTTGGTTCCTTCAAAATAACGATCACCTGTAAAGCAGATTAATTCATTATTGGCCAAAGCCGCATTGATCTCAAAAATATGAGAGAGATCTTCTTTGATGATGATAAATTTTACGGTTGGTTTTTGAGAAACACTTTCCAGATAATTCTTAATAGCAGAATGTTCTAAATCTGTCGTAACAAGATTGATTTGGAAATTAAGATCAATATCTCCTAAAAAATGTTCTGCAATTTCAAAATTACCAACATGAGCGCTAATTAAAACACCACCTTTTTTCTCGGCAAGTAATTTTTTTAGTGTTTCTATTCCATCAAATTCATAGGTAAATTTGTTTCGCATTCCTGCCGAAATAGAAACTTTATCAATAATGGTCTGTCCAAAAGTGTAATAGCTTTTGAAAACCATTTTTTTGGATTTGAAATAGGAGTATTGAAGTCTTTCTTTAAAATAATAGAAAATAGCTTTGTTGCTTTTTCTTAGAAATAAAAAATAATAAGAAGCAACAAAATAAAGTAAGACATAAGCAGCTTTTACACCCGCTTTTTGAATTAAAAAAACGAATATTTTATAACCTAAAACAGTTCCTTTGGATTTACCATCCCATTGACTCATTTAAGCTGATTTGGCTTTTATTTTAGTTTCGATTAAGTCATAAAAACTTTGAAAATCAGAAATTCCAACAAAATCTGCTTCAACTAGTTTTACACCAAAGTTTGCCTCTATTGAAACGACTAAGTCAACATAATCCAGACTGTCTAACCCAAGTGTATCTTTTAAATTAGCATTTGGTTCAATGTCATCATTATCAACTTCAAATTCATCAACTAAAAAACCATTAATTTTTGCTATAATCTCTTCTTTATTCATTGTTCAATTTAAACTTTTTAACCACCAACGCAGAGTTGGTTCCTCCGAAACCGAAAGAATTGGACAAAAATATGTCAAATTTTTTGTTTAACGTAGTTTTAACTAAATTTAATTTTGACGCATCTTCATCTGGGTTTTCCAAATTGATGTTTGGCGCGATAAAATCGTGTTGCATCATGAGGATAGAATAAATGATTTCGCTTGCTCCCGCCATCCAGCATTCGTGGCCTGTCATTGATTTTGTAGAACTAACAGGAGGATTTTTTTCTCCAAAAACTTCAAAAATAGCTTTGGCTTCGTTGGCATCTCCAACAGGTGTTGAGGTTGCATGAGCATTTATATATTCAATATCTGAAGCTTCTAATTTTGCATCGTCAAGAGCGCGTTTCATTGCTGTTGCTGGTCCTTCAACGTTTGGAGTAGAAATATGCCCGCCGTTTGAAGAAAATCCGTAACCGCCAATTTCTGCAATAATATTGGCACCGCGAGCAACCGCAGATTCGTAACTTTCTAGAATTAAAGTTGCGCCACCGCCACTCGGAATTAATCCGTCACGACCAATATCAAAAGGTCTTGAAGCTTTTGTTGGATCGCCTTCTCTGTTAGAAAAAACACCTAATCCATCAAAACTGCTCATGGCATATTTATTAATTTCCTGAGCGCCACCAGTAATCACAATATCTTGGAAGCCACTTTTAATTAAAAAATAAGCCAAACCAATAGAGTGAGAACCGCTGGCACAAGCCGCACTAACCGTAAGATTGATGCCGCGAAGTTTAAAAATTGTAGAAAGGTTCATCGTAACCGTAGAATTCATCGATTTAAAAATAGCACCAGAACCAATAAGAGCGGTGTCTTTTTTCTCGCGTACAATATCTGTCGCGTCAATGATAGCTTTAGAAACGCTGTCGTTTCCGTACATAATGCCTACTTCGTGTTCGTCAAAAAAGGCATCATCGATGTTAGCATTTTTAAGTGCTTCTATAGTTGCCATATAAGCATACTCGGTTTCTTCACCGATGCTCATACGTTGTCTGCGCGTCAATAAATTTTTAAGATCGGCTTTCGGAACCATTCCTGTTAAGGCCGACTGGAAACCAAATTCTTTTCTTTCAGAATCAAACTGAATACCAGATTTTCCTTCATATAACGAATTTTTTACTTCGTCTAAAGAAGTTCCGATACAAGAATAAATTCCCATTCCAGTAATTACAACTCGTCTATTCATCGTCTTTCAAAAGTAATTTTTTATCCTTAAAGTGTAATTTTTTAATCTTGCCGCAAAGGCACTAAGGCACTAAGTTTTTTTTTAAGTCTTTCTGCTTAAACTTTGCGACTTAGCTCCCGATAGCCATCGGAATTGCAAGCAATTTTCTATGTTTAAAATTTTTTAAATAATCTCGCAAACATAGTATTCTTTAAGAATATATTCCGCCATTTATGTTGATAATTTCTCCTGTAATATAGCTTGCTTTTTTAGAAATCAAAAAGCTTACCAAATCTGCTACTTCTTCGGCTTCGCCAAAACGGTTAACCGGAATTAGCTTTAATAATTCTTTTTCGTCCAGTTGACTTGTCATATCGGTTCTAATGAAACCTGGAGCTACAGCATTTACAGTAATATTTCGTTTTGCAACTTCTTGAGCCAAAGCTTTGGTTGCTGCCACAATTGCACCTTTTGAAGCCGAATAATTGGTTTGTCCTGCAGTTCCTTTTACTCCAGAAACCGAAACCATATTTACGATTCGGCCGTATTTATTGCGTAACATTTTCTGAATAAAAAACTGTGTAACATTAAAGAAACCATTTACGCTTGTATTCATAACGCCGTTCCAGTCTTCTGGTGTCATCCACATAAAAAGACCGTCTTTTGTGATTCCGGCATTATTTACAATTGCTTCAACTAATTTTTCAGGATTTGCTTCCTGCCAAGCAGTTAAAACATTTTGTACGTTTTCAAAATTAGAAACATCAAAACCTAAGATTTCGCCTGTTGCGCCTAATTTTTGTACTTCTTGTAATGTTTCTTCAGCAGCTGTTTTATTCGAATGATAATTAATTAGAATATGATAATCGGATTCTACGGCTAGTTTTTTACAAATCGCACTTCCAATTCCTCTCGAACCGCCTGTTACTAATACACATTTCATTGATGTAGGGTTTATTTTTATTCGTCATCAATGAAACCACTTTTATAAAAGCGATTTCATTTATGCAAATTTCTAATTTATTTGGAGATAAATATTATTTCTTTTTTTTCGGTGCTGGTTTTACAGCTGGTTTTTTTGCAGTTGGCGCTTTGGTTTCCTCTTTTGGTTTTTCGGCAGGAGCTGCAGCTGGTTGAGGTTTTTCTGCACTTTTAGAAAACAGTTCAGCATTTTCAAACCATTGATTGGCCAAAACTGTTCCGTCTGGTTTAAGAAATCCCCATTTTCCTTCGTTTTTTACTCGGGCAACGCCACCAATAAATCCTTTATCTTGTTGCGTAAACATCGCAATAATGGCATTTGTTGTGATACCGTATTGAGTTGGAATTACCAGTTTTCCAGATTCATTTATGAATCCCCAGTTACTTTCTTTTACTGGAGCTAATCCGTTTGTACTAAAAACTTCGGCATCATTGTAAGTTGGTTCAATTACAAATTTTCCTTCTGGATTAATGAATCCCCATTTTTTTCCAACCAAAACTGGAGCTAAATTTTTTGAAAACGCTTTTCCTTTATCATAAATAGGAAGAATTGCCCAGTTTCCTTTTAAATCGATGTAACCGATTTTTCCGTTTTTCTTGGCAAATGTCAAATCCTGAGTTTCAAAATCCCAGATTTTTTCAGCTCCGTCAACTGGAACAAATTTTCCGCCGCTTACAAGACCGAAAGTTTTGTCTTTTCTTGCCCAAGTTGTTCCTTTAAAATAATTTCCAACTTCGGCATAAACTGGTTCAACCAATTCTTTTCCGTTAGTATCAATAATTCCCCAGTTTTTGTTTAATTCAACTCTCGCGTAACCATTTTCAAAAGGTTTGATCTGATCGTATTTTGGTTCTAAAACAACAGTCATTTTGTTGTTGATTAAACCCACTTTATTGTTTTGTCTAAAGAAAGCAACGCCGTCATTAAAATCAAATACTTTGTCAGTAGTTGGTCCTTTTTGAATTTCTCCCTTTGTATTAATGTAAACCCAGTCTTTGTCTTTTTGTACAACTGCAATTCCGCTATTAAAATCTTTAGCATCTTTAAAATCGGCTGGAATTACCCAGCTTCCTTTTGAGTCGATAAATCCCCATTTTCCGCCATTTTCTACAGCAGCTAAACCTTCAGAGAAACTTCTCGCAGATTTGAATTGAGGTTCAATTTTAAAAGATCCGTCTTTAGACAGATATCCAATTTTAGAATTTTTCTTAACTAATGCTAATTCTTGACTATTAACAAATTGAATGCAACTTAGCAATAAAAAAACAAGTGACTTTTTCATGATTTTAAGATTCAATATTAATACTGTAAAATAAAGATTTTTAACTGTTTATCAAATAATCTTTTACTTTTTGAACAAAAGGATACATAACTTGGTCTTCCTTAAATTCTGGAATTATATTTCTGATATCGTCGTACCATTTTTTTGTTGTAGACGAAATTTGATCTTTTTGCTTCAAATAATCGATTGCCTGAACAATTGTGATTAATTCGATTGCTAAAACTTCAAAAGAGTTTTCAATTACTTTTGATGTAATTACCGCAGCATTGGTTCCCATACTTACAATGTCTTGATTGTCATTGTTGTTTGGAATACTGTGTACGTACATTGGATTTGATAACATTTGGTTTTCGGCAGTTGTTGAAGTCGCAACGAACTGAACGCCTTGCATTCCGAAATTAAATCCTAACGTTCCTAAGTTTACAAATGGAGGAAGAATTTCGTTGATTTTTGAATTCAATAAATAATTCAATTGACGTTCTGCCAGCATCGTTAATTTCGTAATAACGATTTTCAGTTTATCCATTTCTAGCGAAATATAATCTCCGTGGAAATTTCCGCCGTGGTAAACGTGTTTGTTTTTTACGTCGATAATTGGATTGTCGTTTGCCGAGTTAAATTCATCTTCCAGAATAGAAGCAACATTATTAATCGTTTCTAAAACGGGTCCTAAAATTTGAGGAACACAACGTAATGAATAATATTCCTGAACTTTTTCTTTGAAGATTTCTTCGGTGTTTTCACCAGAATATAAATGGTCTTCTCTTTTACGAATCAAAGTACTGTCAGAAAGATTTTGTCTCATTCTTTCCGCAACTTCCTGCTGTCCTTTATGGCGTTTTGTTTGATTTAATTCTGCAGAAAAATGATCATCGTAAGCTTGAACCAATTCGTTAATCGCACAAGAAGCTTTTAACGACCAGTCTAATAATTTTTTAGCATAATGAACATTTACAACTCCAATTCCTGTCATTACAGAAGTTCCGTTGATTAATGCCAAACCTTCTCTAATTTCTACTTGAATCGGTTTTAAACCTTCAATTTCAAAAACTTCTGCCGTTGGGCGTCTGTCTCCTTTATAAAAAACTTCACCTTCGCCAATTAAGACCAAAGCTAAATGTGATAATTGTACTAAGTCACCGCTGGCACCAACACCACCGTGCTCAAAAATTAAAGGCGTAATATTTCGATTGATTAATTCTGCCATTAAATGAATTACAGAAGAATGAACTCCCGAATTTCCTAAAGAAAGTGTATTTAATCGAGCTAAAATTGCTGCTTTTGCGCACTCTGCATTTAAAGGTTTTCCTGTTCCAGAAGAGTGGCTTCTAATTAAATTATATTGCAATTGAATTTGATCTGACTCTTTAATTCTATATTGAGCCATTGGACCAAACCCTGTATTTACACCATATATTACTTTATTTCCTGAGAATTCTTTTAAGAAATTAAAACTTTCGTTTACTCGATTTAAAACCACATCGCTAATAGCAACTTTGCTTTTTCCGAATATTATGGCTTCAAATTCTGCTAAACTTAAATATTCATTTATTGTATTCATCAAATCAATTTTGGTTGTGCTAATTTAATTTTATTTATCAAAATAAATGTAGTTATTTTGATGATGGCAAATGTAGGTTAATTAATGATAATAATTCTAATATGACAAAGGAGTTTGTTGATGTTTTAGTGATTGGTGCAGGACCATCTGGATGTGTTTCGGCATCTTATCTTTATAAAAACAATGTAAAGGTTAAAGTTGTAGAAAAAACAAAGTTTCCGAGACTTGTAGTTGGCGAAAGCCTTATTCCGCGTGTAATGGATCATTTTGCTGAAGCAGAATTGTTTGAAGCTCTAGATGCAATGAACTTTGAAAAGAAATTAGGAGCTCGTTTTATCAGAGGAGAAGAAATCTGCAATTTTGATTTCAGCATAAAATTTGGCGAAGGCTGGGATTGGACTTGGCAAGTTCCAAGAGCTGATTTTGATAATACAATGGCTCAAGAAGTCATAAGAAAAGGAATTGATTTAGAATTTGAAACTGAAGTTTTGGAAGTTTCTTTTGAAGGAAAAAATTCAAAAACTATCGTAAAAGACAAAGACGGAAACCTAAAAGAAATTCACGCTAAATTTATCATCGACTCTAGTGGATACGGACGCGTTTTGCCGAGACTTTTAGATCTGGATACGCCTTCAAAACTAGATCCGCATTCTTCGATTTTTACACATGTTAAAGATATTAATAGAGAAGAAGGTGTAGAAGGAACTCAAATTTCTTTTGATATTTTAGAGACTGAAGTTTGGTTATGGGTGATTCCGTTTTCTAACGGAAATACAAGTTTAGGCGTTGTTGGTCCGACAGATTTTATCAATTCTCTTTCTGAAAATAAAGACAATGCAGAGGCTTTGAGAAACGCCATTCAGAAATCGGATTATTATATTAAAAGATTTGCTGGAACAGAATTTTTATTCGAGCCAGTTAAATTAGAAAACTACTCAAGAGCGGTAAAAAGAATGTACGGCGATGGTTTTGCCTTAACAGGAAATAGTTCTGAATTCTTAGATCCGGTTTTCTCGTCAGGTGTAGCTTTTGCAACCGAATCTGGAATGTTGGCAGCAAAATTATATTTAAAAGAATCAAAAGGAATTCCTGTTGATTGGGAAGTGGAATTCACGCAATACATGAAACGCGGAATTGCTGTTTTTACGACTTATGTTCAAGAATGGTACACAGGAAATCTTCAGACGCTGTTTTTCCATCAGCCAGAAAATCCAGAAGTAAAAGAAAAAATATGTGCCGTTTTAGCAGGTTATGTTTGGAACGAAGAAAATTCGTTTGTCAAAAAACACGATCACGTAATTGCAAATATGGCGTATTTATTAAATATGCAAAAAGAACAAAGCCCTGAATAATCAGGGCTTTTTTTATTTAGAAAAGGATTCATTCCGTTAGGAATGTCTCATCGGTAGAAAAAAAATTGAATTACGATAATACGTTCCATAGGAACGTTTGATTATGATTTGTGTATATCATTTCCGTAAATCAGATGTCCCTACAGGACATAATGCAAAAACGACAATATTTTTTTTCTACCGATGAGATATTCCTAACGGAATATTATTTCCTTTTATTTATATGCTTTTTTTGCAATAAGTTTAGACATTGTTTTTGCCGTTTTTGCAAATCCTTCGCCAATTCGAGTTTCATTATTAAAATTGCTTCCCCATTGATCTCCAGGAGCCTCTTCACTGTTAATTTCTAACAAGACATTTGATTTGTTAGCCGTTTCAACAAACTTTAAATTGGTTGTTACTTTTGCTGGCTGTTTCATGATTCCAGCATCCCAACCTGGATAAATCCAAACTGCCTGTACAATTAAAGTATAAGGAGTATTTAATCCTTCCTGAAAGTTTAATTCTTTCTTTTCCTTAGTCAAAACAACGTTTGCAATTTCTAAGAATTTTGGGGTCCATATTTGATCTTTTGCCACGATCCATCTTTTTTCCCAAAGATTTCCATTTCCTTTTGCCTTTTCATCTAAATCTGCTTTGTGCTCTTTTACGTATTGTGCTTCAGACTTTTTCTCCTTCATCATAGTAAAATTACTATAATCAAATACGGTATTGATTTCTTTTTGATCTTTTAAAAAGTCAAAATTGCCTTGAACAATATTAATGTCCTGAGCAAACATCGCTCCTGAAATAAAGAAGCATGCAATAATTAGTTTTTTCATTTTTTTTGGTTAATTGATTAGTTTTTTTGTGGGCTAAAATAATTAAAAGGATTTAAATTGCAAGCATTAAAAAAGTAATCTTTTTCTTGGATATTGTTTAAAAAAAAGACTGCCACAATTGACAGTCTTTTAAAAATTTATTGAATGTTAATGTTACAATCCAAATATCTTATCCATTAAAATCCATTTTTG
>NZ_DHEI01000086.1:7280-23322 GCF_002399805.1 Flavobacterium sp. UBA4854 | reverse complement strand
GCATCATCTTTTAAGTCTAAAGCAAGATAGAATTTTTGTGTTGTCATAATTTTAGTTTTGTTGGTAAGCTACGGCAGTTTGCTTGCTTGTACCTAAACCTTCAATTCCTAATTCGATTACGTCACCTGCTTTAATGTAGATTGGATCTGGCTTAATTCCTAATCCAACTCCCGGAGGCGTTCCTGTGCTGATTACATCGCCAGGAAGCAAGGTCATAAATTGGCTTAAATAATGAACCAAGAAAGGAATTTTAAAAATCAAGTTTGAAGTATTACTGTTTTGGAACGTTTTTCCGTTTACAGTCAACCACATTTTTAGGTTATTTACATCGCTAACTTCGTCTGGAGTTGCCATAATTGGTCCAAGAGGAGCGAAGGTGTCAGAACCTTTTCCTTTTGCCCATTGTCCGCCGCGTTCGATTTGGAATGCTCTTTCGCTATAGTCATTCAAAAGGCAGTATCCAGCGATATAGTTTGGTGCATCTTCTTCGGAAACGTAGCTTGCTTTTTTACCTACAACAAAAGCCAATTCTACTTCCCAATCTGTTTTTTCGCTGTTTTTTGGGATAATTAAATTATCATTTGGTCCGCATAAAGAAGTTGTAGATTTGAAGAAAATAATTGGTTCTTCTGGAATTGCAGCGCCAGTTTCTTCGCAGTGATCCACATAATTTAATCCGATGCAGATAATTTTTGACGGACGCGCAACAGGCGAACCTAAACGTACTGAATCGCTAACTTCTGGCAATGCTGGATTATTTTTTAAGGCTTCTTCTAATTTCGCTAAACCATCATTTTCAAAAAAAGCTTCGTTGTAATCTGTTACAATAGACGAAACATCGTATCTTTTTTCATTTAGTAAAACTCCTGGTTTTTCCTTTCCTTTTTCTCCGAATCTAATAAGTTTCATATTTTAATTTTTTTAGTAATGTGTTTTTTGCCACAGATTAAAAGGATTAAAATGATTTCTTTTAGATTGTCACCCTGAGCGAAGTCGAAGGGCGTTCCAATTGGACGTGGGCTTCGACTTCGCTCAGCCTGACAAAAGCAGGAAATAAAAATCTTTTTAATCCTTTAAATCTGAGGCTTTATTTTTTTGCTCGCAGATTTAGCAGATCTAGCAGATTTTTTTAAATCCTTTTAATCTTTTAAATCTGTGGCTAAATAATTTTTAGTTGTTTAATTTAATAAATCCGCCATCAATTGGGTAATCTGAACCTGTGATGAAAGATGATTCGTCGCTGCATAAGAATAATGCTAAAGTCGCGATTTCATCTGGTTTTCCCATACGGCCGATTGGTTGTGATTGAGATAATTTTTCGAAGATTTCTTCTTCTTTTCCAGGATAATTTTTAGAAATAAATCCATCAACGAAAGGCGTGTGAACTCTCGCAGGAGAAATAGAATTACATCTGATTTTATCGTTCAAATAATCTTTAGCAACCGATAAAGTCATGGC
Organism: Flavobacterium sp. UBA4854; assembly: GCF_002399805.1. Lineage (NCBI taxonomy): Bacteria > Pseudomonadati > Bacteroidota > Flavobacteriia > Flavobacteriales > Flavobacteriaceae > Flavobacterium > Flavobacterium sp. UBA4854. Next base: position 21,864 of record NZ_DHEI01000086.1, on the reverse strand, counting down.
CATAACCGCTCCTTTAGCTGTAGAATAAGCAAAACGATCCGGAATTCCAACCCAGCAAGCAATCGAAGCCAAGTTCAAAATTACACCTCCGCCAGAACTTCTCAATGCAGGAATTGAAGCGTGAAGACAGTTGTAAACCCCTTTTACATTTACATTCATGATTCTGTCAAAATCAGATTCAGAAGTTGTGTCTACTTTTCCAACGTGAGCAATTCCCGCGTTGTTTACCAGAATATTAATATTTCCGATTTTCTCGAAAGTCGAATTAACTTGTTCGTGGTTCGAAACGTCGCAAGCATGAGCAAAAACATTTCCGCCAGCCGATTTTATTTCTTCAACCGTTTCTTTTGCGCTTTCTTCCGTCAATTCTAAAATGTGAACTTCAGCACCTTGTTTAGCAAATAAAACCGAAATCGCTCTTCCAATTCCGCTTCCACCGCCAGTGATAATTGCTTTTTTATTTTGTAATGAAAACATTTGATATAAATTTTTATGAGTTGTTTTTAATAGTCTTTTATAAAGATACGCCACGTTTCCACGGAATAAAATCGTCTTGGTTTAATTGAACTGCTTTCGGAATAATTTCGCCGCTTGCCGCTTTGATGCAATATTCTAAAATTTCCTCGCCCATTTCTTCAATAGATTTTTCGCCACTAATGATCGGTCCGCAGTCAATATCGATAATATCTTTCATTCTTGTTGCTAGAAGAGAGTTTGTTGCTACTTTAATTACGGGACAAACTGGATTTCCTGTCGGCGTTCCTAAACCTGTCGTAAACAAAATTAAAGTGGCGCCAGAAGCTGCTTTTCCAGTTGTCGCTTCAACGTCATTTCCTGGTGTACATACCAAACTTAAACCTGGTTTTGTAACCAATTCGGTATAATCTAAAACATCAACAACGGGAGAAGTTCCGCCTTTTTTGGCCGCTCCTGCACTTTTGATTGCGTCTGTAATTAATCCATCTTTGATATTTCCTGGTGAAGGATTCATGTGAAAGCCTGAACCTACTTTATGCGCCAATTCATCATAAGATTCCATTAAATCGATGAATTTTTTAGCTTTATCTTCGGTAACGCATCTGTCAATTAAATTTTGCTCTGCGCCACATAATTCCGGGAATTCAGCCAAAAGAATTTTTCCGCCTAAAGCTACCACTAAATCAGAAGTATAACCCACTGCAGGATTTGCAGAAACACCGCTGAAACCATCGCTTCCGCCACATTTTACACCAATACATAAATCGCTTAAAGGCGCATCAGTTCTTTCATATTGGTTGATTTCGATCAAACCTTCAAACGTTTTTTTGATAGCATTTGTAATCAGAACTTCTTCGCTTTCTGTCTGTTGTTGTTCAAAAATAAACAACGGTTTGTCGAAATCTGGATTTTGTCTTTTTACGTCATTTACAAAATCCTGAACTTGCAAATGCTGGCATCCTAAACTTAAAAGCGTAATTCCGCCAACGTTCGGATGATTGGCGTAAGAAGCCAATAAAGCGCTCAAAGTAGAAGCGTCCTGACGCGTTCCACCGCAACCGCCTTGGTGGTTTAAGAATTTAATTCCGTCTACATTTTCAAAAACACGTTTGTTTTTTGGAGTCGGATTTAATTCAATATTGATATCGTTAATGTCATTTCCGTTCAAATAACCTTCCAGTAATTCATGTGTAAATTGGTTGTATTTGTCCGTTACAGCATAACCTAATTGTTTGTGTAAGGCTTCTTTGATTACGTCAAGATTTCTGTTTTCACAAAAAACAGTTGGAACAAAAAGCCAGTAATTTGCCGTTCCAACGCGTCCGTCTTTTCTTTTATAACCTTTAAAAGTTCTGTTTTCGAATTTTGAAACATCAGGCGCATTCCATTCGTAAGAAGCATTTCTGTAAGCGTACGGATCTGCGGCATGTTTAAGATTTTCAGTCGTCATTAAACTTCCTTTTGCCACATCGTTTTGTACTTTTCCAACCAAAACTCCGTACATATTCACTTCTTCTCCCTGCTTCATGTCCTGCATGTAGAATTTATGTTTGGCTTTGATGAGGTCTTGTAAAACGTAAGTTTCGTTTTCAAAATGAATGGTTTCGCCTTTTTGAAGATCGGTTAAGGCAACCAATACATTATCGTCTGGATGCAGTTTTACAACCAGTTTTTTTGTGTTATTCTCAGACATTGTGTTGTTGTTTTTTTTCTTTTTTTGTGTGACAGCTTTCTAAATTTAGAGGAAGTTAAAGACTTTATTCCCACTAAAAATTAGACAGTTTGCCGAAAATAAAAGTAGCCATTTTGGATATTCAAAATTAGTCTAATATTATCCTTATGTAATCTTTTATTATCTTTGCAGAATGAAATTGGAACAAACCAAAATAGCGTCTTATCTCAACACGAAAGTTTCGGTGCTGAATCGGATTGAACCTTTTTTTCAAGCGCCCTTTCATTCGCATCCAGAATTGGAATTGGTGTATGTAAAAGAGAGTTTCGGCAAGCGAATTATTGGAAATTCAGTTATGCCGTTTGCACCTGGCGATATGGTTTTTTTAGGTTCTGATATTCCGCATGTTTGGTTAAATGATGAAAAATATTATCAGGGAATTGAAGATTTAAAAGCCAATTCGATTGTTGTATATTTTCATAAAGATATTTTTGGACCGACTTTTTACGAATTAAAAGAAACTCAGAAAATCAACGAGCTTTTTTTTCAGGCTGGAAAGGGAATTTCGATTATCGGAAAAACGAATAAACAGATTGCAAAAAAACTGGAGAAATTAGTTTCGAAAAAAGACTTCGAAGTTATTGTTGGACTTTTTGAGATTTTGTCTATTCTTTCAGAAAGTCAGGATACGATTTATATCAATGACGAGATTTATTCTTTGATGCAGAAGGATTCGAAAGTAGATCGTCTTTCGGAGGTTTTTCAATATGTAAATAAAAATTACAAAAAGAATATTTCCTTAGAAGAAATTGCCACTGTCGCAAATATGACACGTACTTCTTTCTGCAGAATGTTCAGAATTAAAACAAAGAAAAATTTTGTGGATTATCTGCACGAAATCAGAATTTCGAATGCTTGTAAATTGTTATTGGAAACCGACAAAAGTATGTCTGAGATTGCGTATGAATGTGGTTATAAAACGGCTTCTAATTTTAATAAACTCTTCAAAAAGGTTAAAGGAATTACCCCTTCAGATTTTAAGAATAATGCGAAGGTTAGTTTTGCCACAGATTATAAGGATTAAAAAGGATTCCCTTTAGTTTGTCACCCTGAGCGAAGTCGAAGGGCGTTCCAATTGGGCGTGGGCTTCGACTTCGCTCAGCCTGACAAAATGGATGTAAAAATCATTCTAATCCTTATAATATGTGGCAAAAAAATATTTTAAATAGATCTATCTAAATGGGTATAACCACCATCAACATAAATAATCTGTCCTGTGGTATGGCTTGATTTTTCAGAAAGAAGGAAAACTACCATATTTGCAATTTCTTCTGCAGTTGTCATTCTGTTTTCTAGTGGAATATTTTTGGTGATTGCCGCTAGTTTTTCTTCTTTATTTTCAAAAGTATTGATCCAGGTTTCGTAAAGCGGCGTGTAACATTCAGCCACGATTACGGCGTTTACACGAATGCTATATTTTAGCAATTCAACTGCCCATTCTCTGGTTAAAGCGTTTCTACCTCCGTTTGAAGCAGCGTAGGCTGAGGTTCCGCCTTGACCCGTTTCGGCAGTTTTAGAACCAATGTTTACAATTGCTCCTTTTGATACTTTAAGATACGGAAGAGCGTATTGTGCCATTAAATAATAATGCACTAAATTTTTGTGAAGAGAAGCAGCGAAATCTTCATAATTTCCGTTTTCTAATCCAACGCCATCATTAACTCCGGCATTGTTTACAAGTCCGTCAATGCGACCGAATTTTTCGATTACGGCTTCAACGGCTTTTTTGCAGTCTTCTGGTTTTGTTAAATCGGCGGCAACTTGGTGCGCTTCTTTTCCAATGGCTTTTAATTCTTCTACGGCTTTGATATTGTCATTTTCGTTACGTCCAACGATAAACGGAATGGCATTTTCTTCGGCTAAAACCTTAACGATTCCTAAACCAATTCCTTTTGCGCCTCCAGTAACGATAATGATTTTTTGGGTTAATGATAACTGCATGATGTTAATATATTATAATTTGAAATTCAGTTTGTTTTTTTGCCACAGATTAAAAGGATTCGCTTTAGTTTGTCACCCTGAGCGGAGTCGAAGGGCGCTCCAATTGGACGTGGGCTTCGACTTCGCTCAGCCTGACAATCTAATCCATTAATCTTTCTAATCTGTAGCTATATTTTTTATTCAATGAATATACTTTAAAAAATTTACAGCTGTTGTTCATGACAAACAACAGCTGTAAAAATAGAGAGAATAGAACTGATAATTTATTACCAGAACTTAACATAAAGCGCAACAATAATCAATAATGTAATTACGATTAAGACTGTTGTTTGCGGTTTAACTTTAAACATTCCAGGTTCTGTCTCGAATGCTTTAGGGTTTACTTTTGGTCCAGCGAAACTTATTAGAATCATGGCAATCATTGTAAATAAGAATGATAATCCCATACAGATGTGGAACGGAATTTCAAAAGCTCCTTTTCCATTAGAGTATGCTGTGTATAAAAGTGTATCGTTTCCAAATAAAGCTGGAGCGTATTCGTTGAATAAAACAGATAATAAGAATCCTAGAATTACTCCCACGATTGCAGCTGTTCCAGTAGTTCTTTTCCAGAACATACCTAAGAAGAACATAGCAAAAACTCCAGGGCTGATGAATCCAGTATATTTTTGGATGTATGTAAATCCTCCAACGCCACCAATTCCTAAAACGTCATTCCATGTAAATAAAACAGCTAAAAGCATGGCAGCAAAAACGGCAAGACGTCCAATGTTTACTTGTTGTTTTTCGCCAGCATCTTTTTGGATGTATTTTTTGTGAACGTCTAATGTGTAGATTGTAGAAATACTATTTACTTTTCCAGCCAAAGAAGCTACGATCGCAGCTGTTAAAGCCGCAACAGAAAGTCCTTTTAATCCTGTTGGAAGGAAAGTTAATACAGCAGAATAAGCTCCATCTTTTCCTCCAACCAATTGAGGCAAATGTCCGTTTGTGTATAAAACGTAAGCAGCAATACCAGGAAGCATTACGATAAGTGGCATTAATAATTTTAACATACCAGCAAATAAAATTCCTGTACGAGCTGTTTGTAAATCTGCTCCAAGTGCTCTTTGTGTAATGTATTGGTTACATCCCCAGTAGTTTAAGTTGATGATCCAGATACCAGCAGCGTAAGATAACAATCCTGGGAAAGTTAAATATTTATCGATTTCAATCTGTGAAGATGCAGCAGTTGGTTTTGGAATAATCATTTTGAAATGCTCCGGCGCTTCTTTCATTAAAACTTTAAACCCAGCAATTGCATTTTCACCAACGCCAAAATATTGTCCAACAGTTGTAAGAGCAATATAAGAAGTTACTAAACCTCCAATGATTAATACAGCAACTTGAATTACGTCTGTATAAGCTACAACTTTCATTCCTCCAAGAGAAATAAATAATGCAAATACAGCTAATCCGATCATGATTGCGTGAAGATATTGACCTCCAGCAAGACCGTTAATAGCAACAGCTCCTAAATATAAAATAGAAGTTAAGTTTACAAAAACATACAAGAACAACCAGAAAACTGCCATAATCAAAGCAGTAGATTCGTTGTAACGTGTTTTTAAGAATTGCGGCATCGTGTAGATCTTGTTTTTAAGATATACAGGAATAAACCATACAGCAACAATAATAAGTGCAATAGCAGCAAGCCATTCGTAAGCAGCAACAGCGATTCCTAAAAAGAAACCTTCACCGCTCATTCCGATGAACTGTTCTGCAGAGATATTAGAAGCAATAAGAGAAGCTCCAATTGCCCACCATGTTAAATTTCCTTCAGCCAAAAAGTAAGCTTTAGCATCTTGTTCGTCTTGTTTACGTTTACGGTAAACTGTGTAACCGTAGACCGAGACTACGATAAAGTAGATAATAAAAACCGCATAGTCTGCGAAAGCGAGGTTTTGGTTCATTGTTAGTAGTATTTTAAATAATTATTTATAGGGTTGTTTGTTTATGTGGTTTTAAATCAGTTTTTATGTTGTTAAATCTTGTTAAAAATGCAAGATGTGTTTTATTTCTGTTATTTTTTTGCGAAAATAAAAGCAGAAGCCAAATGTAAAATAAAAATTTAAAAATCAACCATTAGCAAATGTGTTTTTTACATTTATTCATGGGTAATTGTGTTAAATTTTTATTTTTTGGCTTTATTACAACACTAAACCGTTAGGCTTTTACCAAACTTTTATAATGTACATCTGAAAGCTGTCTTAAAATTTCAGCACTTTTTTCAGGTGTAATATCACGTTGCGATTCGCCTAACATTTCATATCCAACCATGAATTTCTTTACAGTTGCCGATCTTAACAATGGCGGGTAGAAATGCATGTGGAAATGCCATTCTGGGTGAATTAAACCATCTGTTGGAGATTGGTGAATTCCTGAAGAATATGGAAATGAAGTATTAAATAAATTGTCATACTTCGTTGTAAGTTGCTTTAAGATTTTCGCGAAAGCGGTACTTTCGTCAGCTGTAAAATTGGTGATTTTGTTTACAGCTCTTTTGCTGATAATCATGGTTTCGTATGGCCAAATTGCCCAGAAAGGAACCAATGCAACAAAATGGTCATTCTCGATTACGATACGATCACCAGCTTTTAGTTCAGCTTTGACATAATCTTCTAATAATGTTTTTTGATTTTTGTCGTAGTATAATTTTAAGCTGTTCTGTGTTTTTTCAACCTGAGTAGGAAGAGACGATTGTGCCCAAATCTGACCGTGTGGATGCGGGTTGCTGCAACCCATAACGCTTCCTTTGTTTTCAAAAATCTGAACATGGTTAATGAATTTAATATTTCCTAAATCGGTATATTCTTTCTGCCAAGTTCTGATTATATTTTCAATATCAGCAATTTCCATTTCTGGCAAAGTCAAATCGTGTCTTGGTGAGAAGCAGACTACTCTAGAAATTCCCTGTTCTGGTTTTGCTTTAAAGAATGTATGTTTAATATCTTCCTCAAAAATAATTTCGTCCTGCTTCATTGCGGCAAAATCATTTTCAAAAACAAAACTGCTTTCGTATTGCGGGTTATTCATTCCGTTGGCACGAACATTTCCTGGACACAAATAGCAAGTTGGGTCGTATTTAGGAAGTTCTTCGGTTGAAATAGTTTCATTTTGTCCCTGCCAAGGGCGTTTCGCACGATGAGGTGAAACCAAGACCCATTCGTTAATTAATGGGTTGAAGCGTCTGTGCGGATCTTCGTTAATGTCAAAATTTTTCATTGTACAGTGTGTGGTTTTAAAGTAGCGTTGTTCCGTTAGAGATTTTTACATCATAGAATTTTAATTCAATTCCAAATGTATCTAAATAAAGTTTAGAGAACTTACGCTTAACCTCATTTTCATTTCCTTTTTTAACTAAATTGATAGTACAGCCTCCAAAACCACCTCCCATTAGTCTAGAACCAACGATGGCATCGTCTTCTTTTGCTGTATCTACAAGCATGTCTAATTCTTCGCAACTTACCTCATATTCTTGAGATAAACCATAATGCGTTTCAAAAAGCAATTCGCCTAAAAGTTCGATATTTCCTTCGTCTAAGGCTTTACAGGCTTTGATAACGCGATTGATTTCTTTTACAACAAAATGAACTCTTGAAAATACTTTTTCGGTCATTTTATCTTTAAGACTTAAAACCTGCTCTTCGGTCGCATCTCTAAAACTTTTTACTTCTGGAAAATGGCTTTTTATAATCGATAAACCTTCTTCGCACTCGATTCTTCTAGTGTTGTATTCTGATGTAAAAAGAGAATGTTTTACATTAGAATCAAATAAAATTAGAGAATAATCTTTGAAGTCGGCATTGTGATATTCAAAATCTAAATTGTTGCAATCTAATTGAATTACTTTATTTTCAAGGCCGTGAACGCTCGAAAATTGATCCATAATTCCGCAGTTGATTCCAACCCAATGTTCTGCTTTTTGTCCTAATAACGAAATGTCTTTTTTCTCAATTTTTAAATCAAAAAGAGATTTGATTCCGAAAATCATCCCGCATTCTAAAGCTGCCGAAGAAGACAATCCAGAACCAACTGGAATATTACTGCTGAAAACGCAATTGAAACCGTCAAAAGAAAATCCATTATCTTGCAATTGTTTAATTACGCCACGAATGTAATTAGTCCAAACTACATCACTTAGCTTTACTTCTTGAGTCAAATCGATTTCAAATTCTTCATTCAAATCGATAGCAATTATTTTAGAAGTTTTGGTATTGTTTTTTTCAAAAGCAAAACAAATTACTTTGTCAATTGCAGCAGGTAAAACATACCCATCATTGTAGTCAATATGCTCTCCTATGATGTTGATTCTACCAGGAGAAAGTACCGTTTTTTGAGGAGAAGATCCAAAAGATTTCTCAAAAAAAGCAACGGTATTCTGTATTAAAATATCATTCATTATATAGTTAGTGTATTGTGGTTTTTGGAATTGTATTAGTTTAAATTTTCAAATTTGTAAAGTGTTTTTTGCGTGTATTCTTCGCCTTTTTTCAAAACTGCATTCGGAAAGTGAGCCTGATTTGGAGCATCTGGGAAATTTTGAGTTTCGAAACAAATTCCGCTTTGTGCATGATAATCCACATTTTCTTTTCCTTTTAGTTTTCCAAAACAATTTCCGCCTACATATATATGTACACTTGGTTGATCGGTGTAGACATTCATTCTCAGTTTATTTTTTAAGCTGATTAATTGTCCAACGATTTCTGTTTTAGAATTTACTACAAAAGAGTTGTCAATAGGAAACGGACAGCTTTTTGGATTTCTAAAATCAAAATCATGATTGGTTAAATCGGTAAAGTTTCCAGTTGGAATATTGTCTGCATTAGTTTCTAGCATTTTAGCCGATTTAATAAACATTTGCTGTTCTAAAACATTTCCGTCATGTCCATCAAGGTTAAAATAACTGTGATGCGTTAAATTGATAACTGTGTCTTCTGTTGAAGTTGCTTTGTATTCTAACTTCAATTCATTTTCTTCAGTTAAAGTATACGTTAAATAAACGGTCATTTCTCCAGGAAAATTTTCGTCTAAATGTTCGCTCAAAAGACCAAAAGTAATTGATGGATTTTCACCAGAAGTTGCATTAACAACACTCCAAGCTTTTCTTCCAAATCCCATAACTCCTCCGTGAAGTGTGTTGCCATTATTGTTTCCGTCTAGCTGAAATTTTTTATCAGCAAGGCTAAAAGTCGCATTATGAATACGACCCGCGTAACGGCCAACTGTAGTTCCAAAATAAGGAGCGCTTGGTAAATTATAAGATTCTAAATATGCTTCTAGATTGTCAAAGCCTAAAACAACATCTACCAGTTTTCCATTTACTGGAATTTGGATCGAAGTTACCGTTGCACCATAATTGATGACTTGAACTTTCATTCCGTTTTTATTAACCAGATCAAAAGAATAAATTTCTTCTTTATTGGGCATTAAACCAAACAATTTGCAATTGTGAGTCTCCTTTAAATGCGATATGTGTTTTATTTCCATATAATTTTTACCAAAAATGAAATCCAAAAATAGAAACATTTATTATTTTTGCATACCAGTACCTACCAGTTTTTAATCTTTATAGTCAAAATGACTTTTATTATGAACATTATTTCAATCCAAAATAACATTGGTCTGCCAAAATATAAGCAGATTATTCTTTCAATCGAAAAAGCGATTGAAGAGGGAAATTTAATTAAAGGAGATAGGCTTCCGTCGGTAAATAAAGTCTGTTTGGCTTTCTCTTTATCTCGAGATACGGTCTTGCTGGCGTATGACGAATTGAAGAAAAGAGGTATTATTTACGCCATTCCAGGAAAGGGATATTACGTTAAAAGTGTTGAAATCACTATAACTCAGAAGGTTTTTTTACTTTTTGATGAATTGAATATTTTTAAAGAAGATATTTATAATTCGTTTTTAAAAAACATTGGAAAAAATGTTCAGGTCGATATTTTCTTTCATCATTTTAATGTTCAGGTTTTCAAAAAGCTGATAAATGATAGCAATAGAAATTATACAAAATATATTATTATGCCGACAAACTTAAACGATGTCGTAGATTCTATAAAAACCCTACCAGTAAGCGACGTAATTATTTTGGATCAGACCAATTCGGATTTGAAAATGTTTCCTGCGATTTACCAAAATCACCAAAAAGATATTTACGAAGGTTTGATGAAAGGCAAATCAAGATTATCAAAATACAAGAAACTAATTTTAATTTTCCCTGGTTTTAGAGAGCCTCCGGGAATGAAATTGGGTTTTGAATCGTTTTGTAAAGAGTTTGGTTTCGATTATGCAATTATTTCAGATTTTAGCAATCAGTCTATTGCTTTAGGAGATTTATATATTATTCCGCATGATCGCGATTTACTTTTGGTAATAGAAAATGCGATTAATAGAAACTTAAAGCTAGGTGAAGATTTTGGAATTATATCGTATAATGAAACTCCATTGAAGAAAATAGCAGCAAACGGAATTACTACAATTTCAACCAATTTTGAAGTGATGGGAAAAATTTTGGCCGATATGGTTTTGAAAGGAACAAAAGAGCAGATCGAAAATAGATCTGCTCTTATATTGCGTAATTCGCTATAAATTTCTCCCGCAGATTTAGCAGATGCACGGGATTTTTTTATTAAATCAGCCAAATCTCCTAAATCTGCGAGAGAATAAATAAAGTTTATAAATTCAATACAAAATTATTGAGTAGTTTCTCTTCGTATTTTTCTTTGTTGAAAGTATATAAATAAGAACCTTTTCGAGAAGACTGCATGTCTTTTTCTTCTAATTTATTTAAGATTTCCAAAGAGTTTATTTTACTAATGAAATTTCTTTTGTCTAATTCTTTGCTCAAAATAGCTTCGTACAATTCTAAAAGCTGGCGCATTGTAAATTTCTCCGGAAGCAATTCGAAACCAATAGGTTTGATAGAAGTTTTGTAGCGAAGTCTCTTTATTGCATTTTCGACCATTTCGTTGTGGTCAAAAATTAAGTTTGGTGCATCATTAATAGGAAACCATTCTGCATGATAATTCTGAATCAATTCTGCATTATGGTTTTCGATATTAATTAAAGCAAAATAAGAAACCGAAATGGTTCGTTCTACTGGGTCACGATCTATTTCGCTGTAAGCATACAGCTGTTCCATATAAATATCGTTAAGACCTGTATAGGTATTTAAGATTCTAGTTGCGGCAGCGTCTAAAACTTCATCTCGTTTTAGAAACCCACCAATTAAGGACCATTTTCCTTTTTCAGGCTCAAAATCTCTTTGAATCAAAAGGATTTTCAGACCATCATTATCGAATCCGAAAATGATGCAGTCTACTGCCAGTAAAACTTTATCAGCAGAGCTATAACTATTTAGCATATATAATTAATTTGGATGGGTAAATATATGAACTTCTTAAAACGTATCATAATTTATTAATGTAGATTTTACACTTACATAATTAACTACTCAAATGTAGCCTTAAAAAAATTACTTTTCACATAAAAATAACATACAAATCTATTTTTTAAGATTTTTTTAAGAAAAAAACAGGACAGTCAAGGATAGTTTTTTTCAAAAATAGGTTCTGTTTAATTAGAAACCCGCTAAAATAAACAATCTTTTACTTACAAAATATTCTTTTTTTTGAATTCAAAGTATTAAAAAACAGATTATTTATACTTTTTTTCATTTGCCTCTTTTTTTGCTTAAAAAACGACTTTTTCATTAAAAGTGTATTTTTTACACAATTAAAATCAATAAAACAGCTGTTTTTTTGAAAAAACTTTGATTTTTTAAATGTTAATTCAACACTTAATTTACGATATGTGTTTTTTTTAGGCTGTTTTTTTGTGATATTAATTTGTTTACGTGGTTTTTTTTTAGTTAAATTTACAAATGTAAGATTAACACTTATTAACTAAACCACTAACCAATCTTAACTAAACCATTATGATTACAAAACAAAAATTACTTTTGTATTGCAATTTTCTATTGCCAAAAACAAATTGGATTTTAGCAGTATTAATGCTATTATTTTCTGTTAATCAAATGTCTGCTCAAGGCAAAACGATAACAGGAGTTGTAACATCGGCGCAAGACAACCTTCCTTTGCCGGGTGTTAACATTTTAATAAAAGGAACCAAAACAGTTACTACAACTGGATTTGATGGAGAGTATTCGATTAAAGCATCTCCAACCGATGTTTTAGTTTTTTCATTTATAGGATTTCAAAACAAAGAAATAGCCGTAGGAAGTCAATCTAAAATTGATATAGCTTTAGGTGAAGATACCAATAAACTGAATGAAGTAGTTGTTATTGGTTACGGAACTCAAAAGAAATCTGACTTAACAGGTTCTGTAAGTGTCGTTAATTTAGAATCGGCTAAAAAGGTCGTTACTTATGATGCTGCAAAAATGCTTCAAGGACAAGTTCCAGGTGTTACGGTACAATCTTCAGGAGAACCAGGAGGTTTTGTAAATGTGAAGATTAGAGGTATAACTTCATTCAGTAACAACAATCCGCTTTTTGTAATCGACGGAATTATGGTCGATTCACCTTATGATTTTGCTCCAGGAGAAATAGAATCGATGCAGGTTTTAAAAGATGCCTCTTCTGCTGCTATTTATGGTGTGCGTGGTGCAAATGGTGTTGTAATTATTACGACTAAAAAAGGAAGACAAGGCAAAATGGATATTAAATTCAAGTCTATTGTTGGTCTTCAAAATGTTGCTAAAAAATGGGATGTTACAGATCGCGAGGGTTACCAAAAAATTACTAGCGAGGCTGAGAGAAATAGAGATATTAGAGCAGGCGTTCCTGTAAGTATCGCTCCAGGAAATGATCCTAATAGCCCATCTTATATTTCAAATGTAAATACAGATTGGCAGAAAGAATCTTTTCAGACAGGTGTTGTGCAAAATCAAGCTTTGACATTAACTGGAGGAGCAGAAAGTATTGCATATAGTTTTAATGTTGACTATTTTAAAAATACAAGTTACATTAAAACGCCTCAGGACTATGAGAGATTATCAACGAATTTAAATTTAAATGGGAAAAAAGGGAAATTTAAATATGGTGCAAAAATAGCTTACACACAATCTGATAAAGAAATTTTTAATGAGTATAATGCAGGTCAGACTGTTGTAAGTGACATTTTAGGAGCTATTCCAACTATGCCAGTTTACGATGCAAATAGACTTGGAGGTTATGGTGGTACAGACAACTTAACTCAGAGAGCTATTTCTATGAACCCAATAGGATACAACAATCTAATTACTAATAATGGAAAAAGAAACCGTTTTATTGGAGATGCTTGGGGAGAAATTGAAATTGTAAAAGGTCTTAAGTATAAATTGGATGTAAGTTATGATAGAACGGACTGGGAAAACAGAAAATTTATTCCGCCAAGTGATTTAGGATGGTATTATGTTACAACAAATGATGAAGCATCTTTGGATGTTGAAACTGGTAATGAGCTAAGAACATTCTTGAATAATTTATTAACATATGAAGTTACTTTAGGCAAGCATAAAATTGATGCTCTTGCAGGTTGGATTCAAGAAAAAAGAGATTATCACAGATATAATATGAGAGGTGTTGGTTTTACTCCAAATGAAATTCCGATGCTTCAATATGCAGATTCTAGAAACGCTTCTGAGTATAAATTTACAATTACAGGAATATCGTATATCAGTAGACTAAACTACTCTTATGATGATAGATATTTAGTGCAAGCTAACTTTAGACAAGACAAAACGTCTCTTTTTAGTGAAAAAAATAATTCAGCAAACTTTTACTCTTTTTCAGGAGGATGGAAACTTAGTAACGAAAAATTCTGGACATTACCAGAATGGATAAGCAATATTAAACTAAGAGGTGGTTATGGTACTTTAGGTAATAATACTATTTCTCAATATTTCTTTGCTTCAACAGTAAACAGTTTTGCAGGTTATGATTTTAATAATGAGCTTGCTCCTGGAACTACTGTAGTAGCAGCACTTGACCCAAATGTAAAATGGGAAAAATCTACAAACTCAAATGTTGGTATTGAATTAGGTTTCTTAAACAACGATTTACAGTTTACAGCAGAATATTTCATCAAGAAATCAAACGATTTGTTATTAGGAGTTCCGCTTCCATATTCAACAGGAGCATTTCCTGCAAGTGTGACAACAAATGCGGGCGCAATGAAAAACTCAGGGGTAGAATTTACAGCATCTTATAGCAATCATCATCACAAATTTAAATATGATATTTCTGGAAACTTTGGAACACTGAAAAATGAAGTTACTAAAATAGGTGTAAATGGAAATCCTATTTATGGAGCAGTTTCTAAAACTGAAGTAGGAAGATCTGTTGGTGAAATGTTTGCTTGGGAAGCAATTGGAATTTTCCAAAATGCGGC
>NZ_DHEI01000086.1:0-7099 GCF_002399805.1 Flavobacterium sp. UBA4854 | reverse complement strand
ATAACAGATGCAGATAGAACTTTTCAAGGGGTAACAATTCCTAAATATGGTTTCGGACTTAATTTTAGTGCAAGTTATTCAAACTTTGATTTCTCAATGTTTTGGCAAGGAGCAGGTGGTAATAAAGTATTTAATGCTATGTACCGAAATTTAATGATCGGACAATATACAAACCATCATACAGACGAATTAAATTACTGGACACCAACTAATACCAATACAAATATTCCTGCTCCAGTTATTGGAGATCCAAACGGAAATAGCAGAGATTCAAACAGATTTATTGAAAGTGGTGATTATGTGAAACTGCAAACAATGGAAATCGGGTATAATATTCCAATCAAAGATAAATTTATTGAAAAAGCTAAGGTTTACCTAAATGGTCAAAACCTGTTGATTATTTCGAAATACAAAGGATATGATCCAGACTTTAATAGCGACGGATTGCTTTCAAGAGGATATGATGCAGGATCTTTTCCAAATCCAAGAACAATTTCTTTAGGAGTAGAAGTGAGCTTCTAATCAGGTCTAACCATTAAAACGTATTAAAATGAAATCTAAAATTTTTAGCTATATAACCGTTTTCCTTTCACTAGCTATGGTAACCACAAGCTGTGTTGATAACGAAGATTTGACTCAATTAGATCCAAATAATGATGCAGTCGATAATTTTTGGAAAACAGATGAAGACGCATTACAAGGTGTAAATGCTGCTTACGGAAGTTTATTAACAGATGGTACTTACATGAGAAGTACACCATTATTGTTAGATGTAAAAGGAGATGATTCACGTACAAATAGCCCTTGGCCATCAATGTATAACGTTGGACATTTCAATTCAAATGTTGCAGATGCAGCTATTTATGGATGGGCTTATGAAACCTATTACCAAGGTATTTACCGTGCGAATCAAGTATTGACAAACGTACCAGGAATTGATTTTGAAGACGAAGCTTTAAAAAATAGAATTATAGGACAAGCTTATTTCTTAAGAGGATTGTTCTTTTTTCATGCCGTAAACATGTTTAAAAATGTACCTCTTCCAACAGAATTGGCGGTTTATTATCCTCAAAAAACACAAGAAGAAGGTTGGGCACAAGTTATATCAGACTTTAAAGCTGCAGCAGAATTGCTTCCAAACTCTTATAATGGTATATCAGGACTAGATGCAGGACAAAAAGGACGTGCTACAAAAGGTGCTGCTTTAGGATATTTAGGAAAAGCGTATTTGTTTACTAAAGATTTTTCTAATGCAAAAACTACTTTTAAGCAAGTAATAGATTTAGGAGTTTATTCTTTAGTAAGTAACTATCGAGATAATTTTACAACTGTAAACGAAAACAATTCAGAATCTCTTTTTGAAGTTCAATTTAGCAGAGATGCAGGAGGAGTTGATTTAGGATGGGGAGGAGCTCCTCAGTCTGGATGGGGAAAAACGACTGCAAGAGCAATTACATATGCACCACGTGTTTTCGGATTTACAGATGTGCAACCAACTTGGGCATTATTTAATGAATTTAAGGAAGAAAAAACAAAAACAGGAGAAGATGATCCTCGTTTGGATGCCACAATTTTCTATAACAAACCAGGCGGAATGCAATTGTATGGAAAAGATTTTGCCACATTTTATGCTTCAAGTCCAGCCGATTTAAACGATATATTCTGTAGAAAATATCAAAACTCTGACGGACAATTTGCTGATGAAAATGATTGGCGTTCAGGAATTAATGAACGTTTATTAAGATATGCAGATATTCTTTTAATGTATGCAGAATGCTTAAATGAAACAGGAGATACACCAGGAGCTTATAGATACATTCAAATGGTGAGAGATAGAGTAAATCTTCCTGATCTGGAAACTGCAAAACCAGGAATGTCTCAAGCACAGATGAGAGAACAAATTGGCCACGAAAGATTCTTAGAATTTCCTCTTGAAGGACACCGTTTTGACGATATTCGTCGTTGGGGATGGCTTCAGGATCCAACTAAATTAGCTTGGTTAAAATCGAGAGATGCTGAGTTTAATTCGTATACAGCAGGAAGAGAATATTTCCCAATTCCACAATTAGAAATGGATAACAATCCGGGAACAATCCAAAACGATAGTTATTAAGTTTTACAGTCTCAGTTCTCGGTCATAGTCTCACTGTATACTCTAACTGAAAACTGAGACTAAAAATATTTTGAGTTAGTTAAATACCTAATATCATGTGAAGGTGTGGATTCTTCACATGATATTATGCCTTAGAATTTGGAATACAAGAAAATTAATTTTTAACAGTAACTAAAATTAGAACAATGAAAACAATTACAAGTTTGGTTTTATTAGCGATATTATTTGGGAGTTGTCAAAATGAAGAGATTGTCCCAACACAAGAAGGAACAACAGCAGTTGTAAATGCTCAGGATTCACAGGTTACCAATTCAACAGCAAAGACAGTCAGCGGAAATGTGCCATCGCACGATCCAAGTACGATTGTAAAAAGCGGTGTTAATTATTATGTTTTTACTACAGGAGATAATATTCCAATGACTTATTCAACAAATTTAACCAGCTGGACATGGGGAACATCAGTGTTTTCATCAACTCCAAGTTGGATTACAGGATATGTTCCAGGATTCGTTAAAACGTTCTGGGCACCAGATGTTGCTTGGTTTAATAACAGATGGAATATGTATTATTCATGCTCAACATTTGGTTCGGCGACATCAGCAATCGGATTGGTTACAACGCCAGCTATTTCGCAGAGCGCAGGAACAACATGGACAGATAGAGGTGTAGTCGTTTCTTCGTCATCAGCATCAGACGTGAATGCAATAGATCCTTCTATTTTGGTTGATGGAAGCAATGTCTATATGGCTTACGGTTCGTGGCATGCAGGCATTGGAGTTATCCAAATTAATCCTTCAACAGGAAAAACAACTGGAAGCAGAACGATTGTCGCTGGAGGAAACAGCGCATCTTGGGAAGCTCCTTGTTTAATTAAAGAAGGAAGCTATTATTATATGTTTGTAAACCGAGGTACTTGCTGTAATGGTGTAAACAGCACTTATTATATTGTAGTAGGACGTTCTACAAGTCCGTTTGGACCTTTTGTTGATAAAAATGGAGTGGCATTAACCAATGGCGGAGGTACAACCGTTTTAGCTACGCAAGGAAATTATATTGGGCCAGGACATTTGTCTAGAATCACAGGAACGCAGAAAGGATCTGTTCATTATTATGACGGAGCTGACAGCGGAAACCCAAAACTCGAAATCGTATATTTTACTTGGTCATCTGGATGGCCAACACTTTCTTATTAAAAAAACTAAAATTCAGAGGAAAGTCTTCGGGCTTTCCTCTACAATAAAAAACATTATGAAAAAAGCACTTTTAATCTCATTTCTTATTTCGTTTTGTAGTCAGCTGAATTTCGCGCAGACGACAATTACCATTAAAAATTCTGCTGATGCACCTACAATTGACAAAAATATCTACGGTCATTTTGCAGAACATTTAGGCCGTTGTATTTACGGAGGATTTTTTGTGGGAGACACTTCAAAAATTCCAAATACAAACGGAGTAAGAAATGATATTATTAAGGCTTTAAAAGATTTAAAAATTCCAAACTTAAGATGGCCGGGAGGCTGTTTTGCGGATACATATCATTGGAAAGACGGAATTGGACCACAAGAGCAAAGACCAACTATTGTAAACAAATGGTGGGGCGGAGTAACCGAAGATAATAGTTTCGGAACACACGATTTCTTGAATATGTGCGAACTTTTAGGAGCAGAACCGTATTTATCTGGAAACGTAGGAAGCGGAACTGTTCAAGAATTGGCAGATTGGGTTCAGTACACAAACTTCAGCGGTAAAAGTCCAATGAGTGATTTACGTGCTAAAAACGGAAGAAAAGAACCTTGGAAAGTAAAATACTGGGGAATTGGAAATGAAGCTTGGGGATGTGGCGGAAATATGACTGCAGAATACTATGCAGGAGAATACAGAAAATATGCAACTTTCATGTCTGACTGGGAAAATACGGGAGGAATTACAAGAATTGCTTCAGGATCAAACAGTGCAGATTACAATTGGACAGAAGTTTTAATGAAAGGAATTCCGCTAAATATGTTAGGCGGAGTTGGAGTTCACCATTATGCTGTAATTGATTGGGGTAAAAAAGGAGATGACAGAAATTTTACTGAAGAAGGTTATTTCAAAACGATGCAGTCAGCTCTAAAAATGGAAGAATTGGTTACGAAACATTCTGCTATTATGGACAAATACGATCCTGAGAAAAAAGTAGCCATGATTGTTGACGAATGGGGAGGCTGGTATGAAGTTGAAAAAGGAACAAATCCAGGGTTTTTATATCAGCAAAATACTATGCGTGATGCGGTTTTAGCTGGTGCAACTCTTAACATTTTCAACAACCATTCAGACCGTGTTCGTATGGCAAACTTAGCACAATGTGTTAACGTTTTACAAGCCGTAATTCTTACTGATAAAGCTAAAATGATTGTAACGCCAACATACCATGTAATGAAAATGTACAGCGTGCACCAAGATGCAAAATTATTGCCAGTAAGTTTCGAATCGCCATCATACACTTTTAATGGAGAAAAACTTCCAGCAGTTTCAGCATCAGCATCAAAAGATAAAAGCGGAGCGGTTCACATTTCACTAGTTAACGTAGACGCA
This sequence comes from Flavobacterium sp. UBA4854, assembly GCF_002399805.1. Classification (NCBI taxonomy): domain Bacteria; kingdom Pseudomonadati; phylum Bacteroidota; class Flavobacteriia; order Flavobacteriales; family Flavobacteriaceae; genus Flavobacterium; species Flavobacterium sp. UBA4854. The sequence continues at coordinate 2,412 of NZ_DHEI01000086.1, read as the reverse complement.
AAAAACAAAAACAAAATCGAAATTGATGTAAAAGATTTAGGTGTGAAAAACTTCACAGGAACGGTTATAACATCGGCTAAATTACAAGATTACAATTCATTCGAAAATCCAAATAAAATTGTTCCGACAGCTTTTAAAGGTTTCGAAAACAAAAAAGGAAAACTTGAAATCACTATTCCTCCTTTCTCAGTAGTTGTTTTAGAAGGAAAATAAAATAGAGGCAAATGAAAAAAGAAAACTTCATTTTAAAAACCATTTCGTTCGTCGGATTTTTTGTTGCAACGATTTTAATTACAAGTTGTTCCAAAGACGATCCAGCGGTAAAAACACCAGATCCAGATCCTGTGGTGACGCCTCCTGTGGTGACACCAACGTTTAACGGACCAACTTATGCTGACAATTATACTGCTTTTGCAAGTTGGGCAAATAGATCACAATGGAATCTGGCAAATGTACACGATCCATCAGTGGAGAAATCAGGAGAATATTATTATATGTATCAAACAGATGCTTCTTACGGAAATGCACATGATGGCAAAGGACATTTTTTCTACAGAAGATCCAAAGATTTAATCAGTTGGGAATTTATGGGGCCTTCAATGCTTCAGGCTCCAGCTTGGGTAAAAGATTCTTTAAATAACAAAAGAGCGAGAATGAGTCCGGCACTTCCTCCAATAGAAAATCCAAATTACGGATTTTGGGCGCCATGTGTTCGAAAAGTAGGGAATGTTTTCAGAATGTATTATAGCATTGTAGTAACAAATCCAATTACAGGAACAGATACCAATACTTCTTGGTCAGAACGTGCTTTTATTGGTTTGGCTGAAACAACAGATTTAGCTTCTAATAATTGGGTCGATAAAGGAATGGTAGTCTGCTCAGAACCGGACGGTGTAAAAAGTTATGTTAGAAACGGAGGAAACGATTGGGATGCTTATTTTAAATTCAACGCCATAGATCCGAGTTTTATTGAAACTCCAGAAGGCGAACAATATCTAATTTACGGTTCTTGGCATTCTGGAATTGCAGCTTTAAAATTAAATCCGACAACAGGAAAACCAGATAAATTAAAAACAATCGACGATTACGGAGTTAGAATTGCAGGTCGCGGAAATGTAAATACAAACCGTTGGCAGGCGCTCGAAGGGCCAGAAATTATCTATAATCCAGAGACTCAATATTATTATTTGTTCTTAGCTTATGACGAATTATCGGTTGCGTATAATACACGTGTGGCACGTTCCAAAAATATTCTTGGGCCTTATGTGACCAATACAGGAATGAGTATAACAAACGGAGCAGAATGTTATCCTTTGATAACACATCCATATCAATTTAAAAATCATACGGGCTGGGTTGGATTTTCGCATTGCGCTGTTTTTCAAAACCCAGACACTAAACAATGGTTTTATGCTTCACAAGCACGTTTGCCAGAAGGAGTTGCCGGAATTGCCGTTTCAAATGCAGTAATGATGGGACACGTGCACGGAATTCAATGGACAGAAGATGGCTGGCCTGTAATAGAACCAGAACGTTACGCAGGAGTGCCAACAACCACTTTTGCAGAAGGGAATCTAGTCGGAACTTGGGAACAGATTACGCTAAATTACCAATACAAAACCATGCAGAAAGCAGTGACGATTTTTTTAACGGCCGATAAAAAAGTAAGCGGTGATATAACGGGAACTTGGTCTTATGATCCTGCAAAAAAAATAGCAACCATAAACGGAGTGAAATGCAATGTAGTTGACGCTTGGGATTGGGAATCGGCAACCAGAAAAGTGACTTTAACCTATACCGGAATCAATAGTGCAGGAATATCTGTTTGGGGTAAAAAAATAAATTAAAATAGAGCCACAGATTTCGCAGATTAAAAAAGATTAAAAAAATCTGTGTAAAGCAAAATAGCCACAAATTTCACGAATTTCCACAAATTTTAATTCGTGAAAATAGGTGCAATTAGTGGCAAAAAAAACAGACTTAGATTTTAAAAATAAATCCATGTAATCTGTGAAATCTGTGGCAAAAAAATAAAGTAACAATGAAAAACCTATTTACAAGCCTGTCCATTTTGTTTTTATCGATTGTAGGAACTGCACAATCGGTAAAATTCAATAATCCTATTATTACAGATAAATATACTGGAGATCCTGCAGCATTGGTTTACAAAGACAAAGTGTATTTGTATGCAGGCCATGATGAAGCACCAAATGATTTTAATTTTTATAAAATGAATGAATGGTTGGTGTATTCTTCTTCTGATATGAAAAAATGGGAATCGCATCCAGTTCCGTTGAAAGTGACTGATTTTAAATGGGCAAAAAGCGATGCATGGGCTTCTCAGGTAATAGAAAGAAACGGAAAATTTTATTGGTATGTCACAGTTGAGCATGGTACTGTTCCAGGAAAATC
>NZ_DHEI01000061.1:0-12368 GCF_002399805.1 Flavobacterium sp. UBA4854 | reverse complement strand
ACAGGTGTTTATGTGGTTAAAAATATCAAAACTGTAAAAGCTCCTGCAATCGCTAATCATGCTGCTTACGTAGAGAAAGTAAAAGCTCAAAGCGCTAATGATGCAAGTAGAGTATTGCCAGCTTTGAAAAACAATGCTAAAATTGAAGATAACAGATTACAATTTAATTACTAATTAAAAAGTAATTTATACGATAAAAACCCGAAACGCTTTATGTGTTTCGGGTTTTTCTTTTTTAGAATATTAGCAATTCTGACTTGTACTTTTTTTACTATTAATTTTCTGAAAGTATATAGGAATTGTCGAAATTTAATTTAAAAAACTTGTGATTTTCAAATTATTACAGTTAATTTGCTCGATTTTTATTTTAACATATTTTTGGCTTTTGCCTAAAATGATGAATAGAGAAGAATAAGAATCCAAATAACAAATGCTTTAATAATTAATTATTTAAATGTTTTTTACTTTTAAATTTTTTAGAAAAAAGCCAAGAGTATATACCAAAATAGAAAGTCATATTTATGGTATTATTATCGAGCTTTTAAAAGTAGGCAGCACCGACATCAATGTTGATGAATTGGGTGGGAAATATTATTTGAGTAACGAAGAACAACATTTTAAAGTTACAATTTTGAGTAACGATTATGTGATTAGACTAACGAACACACATGACTCTGTTGCTGAAAAGTACGATAAGGTTTTTGTAGAAGATGTTTTAAGAGCTGTAAAAGAAGAGAAGCACCGTCGAATGGAAGTTGTTTACGATTCTATTACAAACAGCATCGAAAAAATGGCAGAACGCTTACATAACAGACTTATTGAGTCAAATGAGCAAGAAAGCAAATCTGTTCGCCGTTTGGAAACAAAACATCTTAAAAACGCTAAAAAGGTTAATTGATGGTTTTTGAAATTGATTTTATAAAATCATTTCTTCATAAGTTAAAATAGTCTCATATCCTTTATTAAAGAAATATTCTTTCGGATTTTCTTTAGAAACTACCATTACAAAATCTCCACCCCAAGCACCTAGACTTTTAATGACGCCATTAAAATCAGGAAAAATAGCTTCTTTTATGGTTTGCATTTCTAAAACTTTGCTCAAATGAATTTCGTGTTTCTGAACTGCAGAAGCAAATTCGTTTAATGTTTTAGCGTGTAAAATGGCATTTGTAATTTTGTTGTTTTCTGCAACGCGATCGGCCAAATGACTATTTTTATGATTGTTGTATGAAAAAATAGCCGATTTACTGTTTTGTTTTTTATTCAAATAAACAAAGTAAATGTGCTCTTTAAAGTCAGGATTAAACTCAACTTGTTTTACAAAATTATCTTTTATTCGGTATAAAACAGGCGTGTTGTTTTGTGCACATGCAATGTCGTAACCGCTTCCGCCGAAACTATTTTTTAGTAGCGTAAAAGCATTGGTTTCTGTCCATTGCGCAATATTATTTATTAGAGTAGAAGAAGTACCTAATCCCCAGTTTTTTGGAAAACTCAAATGTGTGCTTACTTTGTATCCTTTAGCACTTTCAATAAATTTTGGGTTCAATGCATAAGCTGCATGAAGAATATTGATCAGCGTAGATTTTACAGTATCAATTTGCGGATCGGAGCTTTTTACAACTTCATCAAATGAAATGGTTTCTTCAAACCATAAATGCTTGTCTTGATCATAACTTTTCCATTCGATTTGGTTGTTTTCTAGTTCCTCAATTACTAAATCTTGACCAAATTTTGTTGGTAACGCAAATGCATCTGCTCCATCCAAAACGAGATATTCTCCCGCAATAAAAAGTTTTCCGTTACTGTAAAATGTTTTTTTCATGCTTTATTTTTTAGCCCCGATAGAATTAAAATCCTTTTGCTTTTTTTGTTTAGAAAAAGCAAAAAATTGCCGACAAATAGCGGGATTGGCTCCTAAATTATTTTCTTAAATTCTCAATAAATTCTACTACAGCGCTATGAGAAACAGCTGTTTTTTTGAAGTGTGCTTTAATTAAATGGCGCTCTTCGTCTGTAGCTTCAAATTGATTGATAATGTTGTTAAGGTGCATTTTCATATGACCTTCTTGAATTCCTGTTGTAGTTAACGAGCGTAATGCTGCAAAATTTTGTGCTAAACCTGCAACAGCCACAATTTCCATTAATTCTGGAGCTGAAGGTTTTTCTAAAATTTCTAAACACAATTTTACTAATGGATGTAAAGAAGTTAAACCGCCAACCGTACCAACTGCAAGCGGAATTTCAAGCCAAAAAGTAAAGATTCCGTTTTCGATTTTAGCGTGTGATAAACTTGCATATTGACCATTTCTGGCAGCATAAGCATGAACACCAGCTTCTACAGCTCTAAAATCGTTTCCTGTTGCCAGAATAACGGCATCAACACCATTCATGATGCCTTTGTTGTGAGTCACCGCTCTAAAAGGTTCTACTTCTGCAATTTGAACGGCTTGAACAAAACGTTCTGCAAATTCTTGAGGATTGGTAATGTGCTTTTCTGCTAATTCTTCGATAGCACAAGAAACTTCGGCTCTAACAAGGCAATGCGGAACGTAGTTAGAAAGAATGCTCATGATGACTCCTAGGTTTTCACCATTTTGGCATAAGTCAGAATTTTGAGCTTCTTCTTTTAAAGTGGTAGCAAATTGCTCTAAACAAGAGTTTATAAAATTGGCTCCCATGCTGTCTTTGGTTTCAAAAGTAGCATGAAGCTGGTAGTAGTTTTCTAATAAGCTTCTTTTGTCTTTTAGTTTAATATCTAAAATTCCACCGCCACGCTGTTGCATATTTTTGGTAATGCTTTGCGTTTCAGAAAAGAATTTAGGTTTTATTTGATCAAAAAACTGAGTTAATTTTTCTGCATCTCCGTTATAAGTAAAATGGACTTGACCAATTTTTTCTGTGTTGATAATCGTAGCTTTAAACCCGCCTCTAGTTGACCAGTATTTTGCTGCTTTTGAAGCTGCTGCAACTACAGAACTTTCTTCGATAGCCATCGGAATTGTTTTGTACTTTCCGTTAATCAAAAAGTTAGGAGCAACTCCAAGTGGTATATAAAGGTTTGTAATGGTGTTTTCGATAAATTCGTCATGAAGTTGCTGAAGCTTTTCGTCTGAATTCCAGTAATTTCTTATAATATTTTGTGCCTCTTCAGGATTCGAAAAATATTCATTTGCAATCCAGTTAATTTTTTCTTTTTTGGATAATTTAGAAAATCCGGCAACAGCGTTGTTCATTCTCAATGTATTAAATAATATTGTTGCGGCAAAGATACTATTTTAAGAGTTTTGATTGCAATCTATTTCAGACATGAAAGTACGCAATCGTTATTTTTTTTAACATTTAACACTTAAAATGTGTATTATGTTTATTTTTTTTACTAAAATTGGGCTCTTTTTATATTTAAAATAATTCTAATGAATACAAGTAAATTTACTGCAGTACTTTTATTTTTGACTGCGGTTGTTTTTGGGCAGCAAAAAATAACTGTCGAAAATGTTTTTAGCGGAACTTTCCGGGCCAAAGGGATGGATGAGCTGCAATCGCTAAAAAATACTAATCAATATACTGTTTTAAATGTTGATATGGCGAGCAGAAGCATGCAGATTGATTTATACGATTTTGCAACGCTGAAAAAAGTATCGAATCTTATTGATACAAAAAACTACAAAGAACTTGCCGACGGAATTGACAGCTATACTTTTGATGCCTCTGAAAAAAAGATCTTAATTGCTTGTAATTCATCTAAAATTTTCCGTCACTCTTTTACTGCTGATTATTTTCTTTATGATATCGCAGCTAAATCTCTAACTAAACTTGTTGATTTTCAAATTCAAGAGCCAACATTCTCACCTGACGGAACCAAAATTGCTTATGCTAAAGAAAACAACTTATATATATATGATGTTGCTTCAAAAAAATCTACTGCTGTAACAACAGACGGAAAGAAAAATGCTGTCATTAATGGTATTACTGACTGGGTTTACGAAGAAGAATTTGCATTTGTTCGAGCATTTGACTGGAGTAAAGACAGTAAAAAACTAGCTTACATTCGTTTTGATGAAAGTCAAGTTCCAGAATACTCAATGTCAATTTTTCACAAGGATTTATATCCAAAAATCGAAACTTTTAAATATCCTAAAGCTGGAGAAAAAAACTCTGTAGTTTCATTACATATATATGATGCTGCTGGAAATACTTCAAAGAAAGTAGATTTAGGAAATTACAATGATTTCTACATTGCAAGAATGCAGTGGACAAATGATGCAAATGTGCTTTCTGCGCAAGTTTTAAACCGTCACCAAGATAATTTAGATTTATTGTTTATAGACGGCAATACAGCTGCTCCAAAAGTAGTTTTAAATGAAAAAGATAAAGCTTACGTAGATATTACAGATAATTTAACTTTCTTAAAAGACAATAGTTTTATCTGGACTAGCGAAAAGGACGGTTTTAATCATATTTATGTGTATGATAAAAACGGAAAACTTAAAAATCAAGTTACAAAAGGAAACTGGGAAGTGGTTTCATACTATGGTTTCGACGAGAAAACAAAAACTATTTTCTACCAATCTACAGAAAATGGTTCAATTAACAGAGATCTTTACAGAATTGGTTTAGATGGAAAAAACAAAGTGCGTTTGTCTTCTAAAGTAGGAACAAGTAAAGCGACTTTTAGTCCAAATTTCCAATACTTTATTAATACTTTTTCAAGCAACACACAGCCTACAACTTATACTCTTAACGAGGCTAAAACAGGAAAAGAAATTCAGGTTATCGAAAACAATCAAGCTCTTGCTGATAAATTAAAAGCGTATGATCTTCCTTCAAAAGAATATTTTGTTTTAAAAACGGCAAAAGGAAACGAATTGAATGCTTGGATTTTAAAACCAAAAGATTTTGATCCTTCAAAAAAATATCCTGTTTTCATGTTCCAATATTCTGGTCCGGGATCTCAGCAGGTAAATAATCAATGGAACAATTCTAATGATTATTGGTTTCTTTCATTAACGCAGCAAGGTTATATCGTTGCTTGTGTTGACGGAAGAGGTACAGGTTACAAAGGAGCTGATTTCAAAAAAGTGACTCAAAAGGAATTAGGAAAATATGAAGTTGAAGATCAAATTGATGCTGCAAAAGTAATTGGTGCTTATCCGTATGTGGATGCTTCAAGAATTGGAATTTTCGGATGGAGTTATGGTGGATTTATGGCATCTAACTGTATTTTCCAAGGAAATGATGTGTTTAAAATGGCAATTGCAGTTGCTCCAGTTACAAACTGGCGTTTTTATGATAGCGTTTACACAGAAAGATACATGCAGACTCCACAGGAAAATGCAAGCGGATACGATCAAAACTCTCCAATTAATCACGTTAGTAAATTGAAAGGGAAGTTCTTGTTGATTCATGGTTCTGGAGATGACAATGTTCATGTTCAAAATACGATGCAAATGATGGAAGCTTTAATTCAGGCAAATAAACAATTTGATTCTCAAATTTATCCAGATAAAGACCATGGTATTTATGGTGGAAACACTAGAATTCAGCTTTACACAAAAATGACCAATTTCATCAAAGAAAATCTATAATCTAAAATATATAACCTAATTAAAATAGTGAATAATATGGGAGAAACACAAGTAAAAACTGCGCATCCAAAAGGGCTTTGGGTATTGTTTGGAACGGAGATGTGGGAGCGATTCAATTTTTATGGAATGCGAGCTTTATTGACTTTATTTCTTGTAAATTCATTATTGATGAAGGAAGAAGAAGCATCTTTAATTTACGGAGGTTTCCTTGGACTTTGTTATTTAACGCCAATGCTAGGTGGTTTTGTTGCCGATCGTTATTTAGGGAACAGAAACTGTATCTTATTAGGAGGATTATTGATGGCGATTGGGCAAATGCTTTTGTTTACTAGTGGAAGCATTTTTGAGTCTAATTTAGACTTAGCAAAAATCGTTATGTATTCTGCATTAGGTGTAATTGTTTTTGGTAACGGATTCTTTAAGCCAAATATTTCTAGTATGGTTGGAAGTTTGTATCCAAAACAAGAAAAAACAAAATTAGATAGTGCATTTACTATTTTCTATATGGGTATTAACATCGGAGCTTTTTTAGGCCAGTCAATCTGTCCTTTATTGGGAGATGTTAAAGATGCAGGCGGAATTAGAGATATTCATGCTTTTAGATGGGGATTCATGGCAGCTTCTGTTGCAATGTTATTAGGGACAATTTTATTTTACTTCTTAAAGAATAAATATGTAGTTTCTCCAGAAGGAAAAGCATTAGGAGGACTTCCTTCTAAAAATGATGCTTCAGATTTTGAAGAAGGAGAAGCGCAAACAGCAAACTTTTCTACAAAAGCTTTAATAGGAGCAGGAGTTGCTTTTATCGCTTTAGGATTCTTTTTTCATTATGTTGTAGGTCAGAATTTGATTTATACTCTGATTTATTCAAGTGGTTTGGCATTAGCAGGATTAATCATTTCTGATACTTCTTTAACTAAGATTGAAAGAGATAGAATTATTGTAATTTATATCGTTTCGTTTTTTATTATTTTCTTTTGGGCAGCATTTGAACAAGCGGGTTCATCTCTGACTTTCATTGCTGATAACCAAACAGACAGACATTTCTTTGGCTGGGCAATGCCGCCATCGATGGTTCAAATTTTTAACGGAATGTTTGTTGTGTTCTTAGCAGTTCCATTTAGTATTCTTTGGGATACTTTAAGAGCTAGAGGCAAAGAACCGATTTCTCCAGTAAAACTTGCTGCAGGATTAGTAATAATTTCTATGAGTTTCTTAATGATTGCTACTCAGGTTTCTTACATCGGAACTTCTGGACTTTTATTAGTAAAATGGCTTATCTTGTTATATTTTTTAAACACATGTGCAGAATTATGCTTATCTCCAATTGGTTTGTCATTGGTAGGTAAATTATCTCCAAAACGTTTTGCGTCATTATTATATGGAGTATTCTTTTTATCAAATGCATCTGGATATGCATTAGGAGGAACTTTAGGTTCTATTTTGCCTGCAACAGGTGATAAATTTGCAAAAGCAAAAGAATTAGGGATTGATTTACAAGCGGTTTTAGATAAAAAAATAACGCTTTCAGCAGATCAAATAGCTTTATTGGATCATCATCAAATTAGTGCTCAAAATCCAATTTTTGCAGGATTTGAAATCCATAACTTATATGAGTTTTTTATGGTTTTTGTTGTCTTGACAGGTATTGCTGCAATTTTATTATTTGCTTTAACGCCACTATTGAAGAAATTAATGCACGGTGTTAGATAAAATGGAAAACAATATTACTTTAGAAGAAATTCAAAATTTTAAAGGCAAGTACCCAAAACAATTGTGGTACTTGTTTTTGGTTGAAATGTGGGAACGTTTTTGTTTCTACGGAATGAGAGGGGTTTTAGCTTTTTTTATGGTAGACCAGCTAGGTTTAGTAGAAGGAAAAGCAAATCTTCAATATGGGGCGATTCAGGCTTTTGTTTACGCTTTTACATTTATTGGAGGTATTTTTGCAGATAAAATCTTAGGATTTAAGAAATCACTACTTTTTGGAGGAATCGTTATGATTCTTGGGAATTTGCTTATTGCTGCTTCGCCACATGATTTCTTTTACTACGGAATAACGCTTTCTATCATCGGAACAGGTTTCTTTAAACCAAACGTTTCTTCGATGGTAGGTGAGTTGTATCATGAAAGTGACGGTCGTCGAGATGCTGGTTATGGATTGTTTTATGCAGGAATTAATATTGGAGGAATGCTTGGTGGTGCGATTCCTATTTATTTAGGAAAGAACTATTCTTGGAGTCTTTGTTTTCTTTCTGCGGCAATTGTTATGGTAATTGGAGTTATTACTTTTCTTTTAACGAAAAAACATTTAGCGCCAATTGGAAATTCTCCATTAGAAAATCAAGCGCCTAAAAAACGTAATCTTTATGAAATAGCAGTTTATGTTGGTTCTTTTGTTGTAATACCATTAGTTTATATAATGGTTATCAATTCTGATTTTACAGAGTACTTTATGTATACTATGGGAATTGCGGCATTAGTGTACTTTGCATATGAATTGATAATGCTAAAGGATGGAAAACAACAGCGAAAACTTTTAGCTGCATTTGTATTCATTTTTGGATACTTTATGTTTATGGCAATTTCGGAGCAATCTGGTGGATCATTGTCTTTGTTTGCAAAAGATAATTTATCTAACAAGTTATTGTTTTTTAACATTGATCCAAACGTAGTAAATAATAGTATCAACTCATTGTATGTTGTTATTTTTAGTCCGTTGGTAGGATTGTTATGGATATTTATGGCCAAACGAAAAATTGAACCTAATACGGTTATTAAGTTTGGTTTGTCTTTTGTTTTGCTTGCTGCAGGTTTCTTTATTTTTTACAGCGCCAGATTTTTTGTAAATGCAGACGGATTAAGTTCTCTAGATGTCTTTGCTTTAGGATATCTTGTATATACTCTTGGAGAATTGTGTATTGGTCCGATCGGAATGTCGGTAATTACAAAATTATCTCCTAAAAGATTGTTCGGAATGATGATGGGACTTTGGTTCTTGTCGAGTGCATTTGGCCAGTTTGCTGCTGGAAAATTAGGAGCTGAAATATCTAATGCTAATACGGGAACTACATTAATGACTAAGCTTATCGCTTATACAGATGGATACTATCAGTTAGCATTATATTCTTTAATTGCAGGAATCGTTTTAATTGTAGTTACGCCACTAATCAGGAGATTAATGCAAGAAGTTAAATAATTATATTGTAACAACTTTTTGCATAAATTTGTGTAAAATTTCTCACTATGAAAAAAATACTACTTATTGCTTTATTTTTAATTGGAGCCGCGAATATTCAGGCGCAAGAATTAAAATGGTATACAGATGTTAGAGAGGCAATTACTATAAGTAACAAAGAGCAAAAACCTATGCTGATGTTCTTTACAGGAAGTGATTGGTGTGGTTGGTGTATTCGTTTGCAAAATGAAGTTTTAAAGACTGCCGAGTTTAAGAAATGGGCATCAGATAATGTGGTTTTAGTTGAATTAGATTATCCTAGATCTGTTGCGCAGACTCCAGAGCTTAAAAGTCAGAACAATGAATTACAACAAGCTTTTGGTATTCAGGGTTTTCCAACTGTTTTCTTTACAAGTGCCGAAACAAAGGATGGAAGAGTTAACTTTAAAGGTCTTGGTAAGACAGGATATGTTGCTGGTGGACCGTCTGCTTGGTTAACTGTTGCAGAAGGAATAGTACACCCTAAGAAATCATAAATTTAGATTTAAAAATATTGAAAAGTCCCTTACACTGTAAGGGACTTTTTTTTGTTTAGTAGGAAAAACTCTTTGTAAAATTGTCTCTAATTGAGTATTTGGTATTTTATTATATTTAAAAAAACATATAATGTATTTTTTATGCTAATAAAAATTGGAAAATTAAAATATAATGTTAATTTCGTCTTGCTAATCTAACCAAAACCAATTTATATGATTAAAAAACTACTTATCCTACTGTTTTTTTTAGGCTCATTTATGACGCAGGCGCAAAACTTAGCATGGAGAACAAACATGACAGATGCTATTGCGATAAGTAATGACCAGAAAAAACCAATGTTGATTTTATTCACTGCCTCAGGTGTACCAGAAAATCTCCAAAATGAAATCTTTAAAACGCCTGATTTTGCTGTTTGGTCACGTGATAACGTGGTCTTAGTAAAATTAGATTTGTCTGATATGAATGCTTCAGATAGCGATCGTGAACAGAATGTGAAATTAAAAAATGCATTTGGAGTTCAAGATCTTCCAGAAGTATGCTTCGCAATGGCATCAGTAAGAAAAAACAAAACGACATTTAGTGCTTTAGGAAAAATAGCCTACAAACCTGGAGGAGCGAAAGCTTGGATTGCAGAATCAAATGCAATTTTACATCCATCAGAATAGTAAACGATTTCATTCGACTTTTATTTTAATTTTTTTTAGTCCCCTTTCTGTTTTTCAGAGGGGGATTTTTTTGTGCTAAAAAAACACATCGATAATTTGATTATTTTTATTTGTGTTTATTTCACATTTATTAAAAAACAGCCTATTTATTATCAATTTGATTTTAATGCTTATAAGTTGGTTTTTAATTTGTTAAAATCGTTATCGGATTCTGTTTTTGTATTATTTTAGATTTATTAACATAACCAAAACCAAAATTATATGCCGAAAAAATTACTTATTCTACTATTTTTTTTAAGTCCATTTTATATGAATTCTCAAAATATAATATGGAAAACAGATATTAATGATGCTGTAACTGTGAGTGCAGAAAAGAGAAAACCATTGCTGATTTTTTTTACTAGCCAAGGTGTGAATCCTCAGTTGCAAAATGAAATTTTTTCTACTCGTGATTTCGAAGAATGGTCACGTAAAAATGTTATTCTAGTCAAGCTTGATATTTCTGATTCTTCAATCTCAGATGCTACTAGAGAGCAGATTTTACGATTAAAAAATGCTTTTGGTATAGAAGATATTCCGCAAGTGTGTTTTTCAGAAGTAACCAGCAGGAAAGGAAAAACCAATTTTAATAAATTAGGACTTATTGGTTATAATGCTTCAGGTGTTAAATCGTGGATCTCCGAATCGAATTTAATTTTAAATCCAGAATAAATCATAATCTATAGTATCCCTTTTCTTTTGTTGAATGAAAAGGGATATTTTTTTTGAGACAGCTATTTTTCCAATATTTCTGAATGGAGTTCGAATTGGATCCATCAGCAATAACAATTTTCGGATGAAGAATTTGCAACAATCGATCTAAGTTTACTTTTGAAGTTTGAGTAAGGATTAAAATATCTGGTTTAATTTTTTCCGAATAAGTTTTAGTGCTGTCAATTATTAGGATCTTGTTCTTTTTAAAATAAAGTACATTTTTAATCTCTTTGGTTGTAGGTAATGAAATTGAATTTCCTACGAGATACGAATTTATGTTTCTGTTATTCTCTCTAAGAGTATCTCTTGTGAAAAGCAAAAGGTTTCTTCCTAAACGCTCAGAAATTAGGGTGTTATTTTTTTCATTATAAACAATTAATTCTCCTTCATTTTCCGTTTCTATTTTGGTGAAAATAAAAGCAAGCTGGATCGTAATAATTGAGACGAATACAAATAGCAATTTATTAAAACTTGGTTTTTTAATCCAGACGGTTGTGGCAATTATAAAGAATGAAAATGCCCATAAATGATACAGATTAAAACTGATGTTTTGAATGACAAAAGAATCAACAGAAGCAACAGCATGAATCATGAGATTTAAAAGGTAAATACTTTTTTCAAAAATGATTATAATAAATAATGGTGGGCTGGTAAAAATAGCTATAATCATAACCACAATTCCGGCTATCATGATGAAGGATAAAACTGGAAGGATTATGATGTTGGTAACAAAAAACAATCCAGGAAATTGATGAAAATAGTAAAGGCATAAAGGCAATGTGCCAATTTGTGCTGCAAAAGAAACCGTTAAGGCTTCCCAAATGTAAACTGTTAGTTTGTTTTTCGGGTTATAAATATCCTTTAAAATAGGCTGTAGCCAAAGAATGAAAAAAAGCGCGATATAGCTTAACTGAAAACCGACATCAAATAAGAAATACGGTTCAAAAAGTAATATCAGTAAAATCGAAACCAATAAAGTATGATAGATGTTGCCATTTCGACGTAAATGATTTCCAATTGCAAGAAAGGAAAACATGACTACAGATCGCAAAACGGAAGGTGATAAACCAGAAATAACAGCAAAACCGGCTAAGGAAATTAGAATACAAGCTAGTTTAAAAAATGAACCTTTTTTCGTGTTTGGAATTGGTTTCAGTACAAAAGTGATAAAAAGCATTATAAAGCCCACATGAAGCCCTGAAACAGATAAAACATGCGTTGCTCCAGAATATTGATAATCCTGAATTATATCTTGTGAAATCTCTTGCTGTTGGCCTAAAATTAATGCCAAGGCAACATTCATTTCGGCTTGATTGAAATTTGATTTTTCTAGATTGGAGATTATTCTAGAATGGAGTTTGGCGCAATAATACCAAATGTCTTTTTGAATGGCTTTATTAACTAGAATTTCTTTTTTCTGGCAATAAACCTGCGCATAGATTTGTTTGTTGGCCAAATATCTGCTGTAATCAAATTGATTGGGATTTTTGCTTGGTTTGTTTTGCTGTAAAACTGTTTGAATTTTAATGCTGTTTCCTATGATCAAATGATTCTTACTGCTGTCTTTCTGGACATTTACAATTACTTTTCCCGAATAAGGTCTTCCTGAGATTGTTTTTATTAGACCAATGTACCGATCACTATAAT
>NZ_DHEI01000055.1:1018-14297 GCF_002399805.1 Flavobacterium sp. UBA4854 | reverse complement strand
CATAAAATCAACATTTCGAATTGGAGTAGGAGAAACAATATTGATAACTCCAGTCATTTCTTTTTCAATAATAAAATCAACTGCGTTAGCAAAATCTTCTTCGTGAATCCAGCTTACAAACTGATTTCCATTTCCTTGTTTTCCTCCAAAACCCATTTTTGTCAAAGTCTTTAACGGAACAAAAGCACCGCCATTTTTACCTAAAACAATAGAAGTCCGTAAAGCAGTTTTCATTGTCTTTGGAGTTTCGGTTTTAAAGAATGCTTTTTCCCAAGAAAGCGCCACATTTATAGAAAAATCATTTCCGATTTCGCCATCGACTTCATCCATTTGTTTATCGAGAGAAAATCTGTAAATAGTTGCCGTAGATGAATTCAGCCAATGTTTCGGAGGATTTTTGCAATTCAAAACTGCTTTGTTTAAAATTTTCGTGCTTTCAATTCTAGACCAAAGAATTTCTTTTTTATTCTTTTTCGTATAACGGCAATCAACAGATTTTCCTGCGAGATTGATTAAAACGGTTACGTTTTCTAATTCCTTTTCCCAACCAGAAAAAGTTCTAGCATTCCAGTTTACATATTTAATTCCGTCAATTGTTTGTGACTTTCCTCGTGTGAGAATTACAATTTCGTCAAATTTATCTTTGAAATGATGAATTAAAACTTGTCCTAGAAAACCTGTTCCAGCTGCGATTATGAGTTTTTTCATTCGGTGTAAATTTTTGTTGCCACGAATTGCACGAATTTCCACTTATTTTTTTTCGAAAGTGTGTTTGAAAATATTAATTTGTGGAAATTCTTGCAATTAGTGGCAAACTATTTTAAGCTTTAAAAACTAATCTTTCTTCTCTCTGAGCTTCTTTAGCTTTTCTTTTTCCTCTAAAAAAGAAATACAAATTAAAGAACAACATGATACCAAGATAAATAGAAAATCCACCAATTTTATAACTCAGTCTTTCAATTAATTCCTGATAACTGTCTTGGTTTAATTGCAGTTCCAGAATCATTAATGCAAAACCAATATTTAAAAGATAGAATCCAGTTTCAAAAAGTTTGTTCGTTGCTTCAGCAATTTCTTCACGGCCTTTAAATATATCTAACATAAAGATTTTTCCATTTTTGAAAAGGGTTTTAGAAACATAATAAGTTAAAAATAAAGCGACTGGTAAATAAATTCCGTAACCAATTAAGATTTTTGTAGTTTCCATAATATTTGAATTTTAGTTGTTGTGAATTATTTTTTTAGCGTATTTGGTTATAATCAAAATGTTGAGGTAATGCAGTATTGAGATAATAAAAATTATGACAGCTGTTTTGATACAGAGTATTTCGACCAATTGAGACGAAGAAATAATTTTTTGCCAGGAAATTAAAGTCATTGCACAATAGCCAATGTTTAAAAGGTAATAGGCTAAAAGTAAAACCTGATTAATTTTTTGGCAAAGATCGGCGTGATTTGGAATTAGTTCTAAAACAAAAATATTCCCGTTTTTGTAGCAGATTTTCCCAACTTTTAGGATAATGAAAATGGTAATGCTGAGGTAAATAAAATACCCAATGATATTAAAATTCATGATTTCCCAATTTATGAGGTTAATACATCTCTTTCAGAACAGGAAGTATTTGCAATTTCCTTTTGTTCTTCACTGTAATTTTTGAACCTTGAGCTAAGAAAATAGAAGTTGGTTTTTGAGTTTGAAGAAATCTAAAATCACTTCCGTAATTTTTTTCGAAATCAATATGAATTCTATGATTTACAACTTCAAATTGTTCCCATCTCGGATGTGTCACTTCATATTCAAAAGTGGTTTCTTCATCGATTTTGGTATATCCGAAGTAATGTTCTGTAATGAATTCAGCTTCAGAATCAATCTCGATTTTACTTAAATCTTTTTTGGTCTCAATTTCAATTGTGTTCCATTCTTTGTCATTCTTCCATTGATAGATAAAAGTATTCGTGTTTTTATTTTCTATTATTTCATGTCTCATTTTCTGAGTTTCATAATGTTCTTGATACAAAGTATTGGCGATAAAAGTGATGGCTTTTTTAGGGACAATTTCTTTAATGAAAACAACACCGCGTTTCCATTCGCCGTTTTCAAAACGTTTTACATAAAATCTTAAATTCACTTCTTCAAAATCGATATGATACGGAACTTTCAATCCTAAAACTTTGGTGTTTTTAAACATAAATCCAACTAGACTGACATAACATTTGTTGTCCCAAATATCGATCTCAGTTCCTGCAGGAAGATATTTTTCTAAGATTTCAGCATCAGTTTCATAATTGACAAGTGCTAAGTTTTTCCATTCTGCTTTTAAGAAGTTCATATCAATTGTTTTTAAAGTTTTAAACTTTCAGAAAAAAATGAAAGTTTAGATTAAATTTTTTTACTTCATCATTTTCATGACCAATTTTCCTAGCCAGTTATCATTGAATTCAGTCATTTTGTCTAACATATTATCTGCTTTCAAAACAAAATCGTATAATTTGGCGGTTTGATCTACAAAGTGTTTTTCTTCTGCTGAATCTTTTGCTTCAATAGTCGAAACTTCTTTTAAGATTTTCAGCGTTGGTTTAATTTCTCTTTTACTTCTTTCTCTGGAAATTTTAACTGCTAATTCGTCTAAATCTTTTTCAGCTGTAAAGAATTCTTTTCTTTCTCCAGCTTTAAATTCTTTATAGACAATTCCCCAATCCATTAAACTTCTTAAATTCATGCTTGCGTTTCCGCGAGAAATTTGCAATTCTTCCATAATGTCTTCCATAGAAATAGGTTCGTTTGAAACCATCAATAAAGCGTGGATCTGTGCCATCGTTTTATTAATTCCCCATTGAGAACCTAATGCTCCCCAGGTTTGTACGAACTTATTTTTTGCTTCTTTGAATTCCATGAAACAAATGTATGTAAAAGTTTTTAAACTTTCAAAAATAATTGAAAGATATTTTAAATAGAGGAATATTCTTAAAATCAGGTATTTGTACTCATTTCTTTTTCTTACAATCTTCTTTACTTTGTTTACTGTAAGAAAAGCCTCTGTCTCATTTCCCATTTTAAGCCTACTATTCGAATCTGCACTTTTGATTTGATAAAATAAACCTAAGTACTTATCTGAAATGAATTCTGAGCTGTTTTTTTAACAAAAGTGTGGAGCAGAACCCACTATAAAAAACGAGGCGGATCCGAAAAGCCTTATGAGTAGGAAACCAAAAACAACAAATTATGTCAGAATTATTAGCAGGTGCTTATTTAGCAAAAGGCACAATCGGAAATGTAGGAACACCAGGTGCTCCAATTGCAGCATTTAGTTTAGTCGTTGTTCCATCGCAACATTCTGTTTCAGGGACAGTAGTAATTACACAAGCTGTTAAAGGAGCAGACAGCCACATTGTAGTTCAAGTAAAAGGAAAGATATTTTCTACTGGATTTGGCGAATTTACGCAGGTAGTGAGTTTACAAGGACAATACGTTCAATCTGTTCCACCTCCAGGGATTGGTTCTTTCTTGGCAGAATTTAATGCTCATTTAGCAATTGATAATGCTTGGAATGGTAAAGGCGGTTTCGGATATTGGAATCATGCTGTTGAAAATGTGCCAGTTGCAGCTGCAAAAGAATTAAAGTCTGAGTTGGTTTAAAAAAACAAAAAGTGAGTAACTCGGATGAATTAAATTTTCGTGTGTTATTTACAATTTGGATTTAGAGGGGCCGTCTGTAACAGACGGCTCTTTTACATTCAATTCCCTGAAAAAAAACTTAATCAAAAAAAACAAATGAAAAGAAAACAAGTTATAATCGGTTTAGTAGTTGTTGTTTTGATAGCAGCTGTTACACTCTTTTTTCTAAATAAGGAAAAAATAATAAACAAATACGATTCATCTTCTGGATATGCTAATGCATCGGCACCTTCGGCACCATGCGAATGTGAGTCTAGCTGGTTTCCTCATGAGCAGACTCCAGCTCCAGCAGAAGGAGATGGAAGTCCGTTTGATAGCAAGACGACTACAAACTGTGATTTTCATCAATGGTCATGGCAAAAGTTTTTGTGGGTAACAAAACCTTTGCCAAGCGGAAATCCTTTCTTTTTAGATTCTTTGACTTTGGTCAGTCCTCAAATGGAAGATGTAGCACCACAGTTAGGTATAAAATTAGCCCTGAGTTCCATTAATCAGGCTGGTTCCCGTGGCGTTTTGCGGTCTAATCCAAAATTTAACAATGCTGCAGATACTGTTTATTATTCAATTCACGTTAACAATCTGCTAAAAGACAAGGCTGTTACGACTGCTGCGTTGATCAACAGCGGAAAATTACCAGTTTCGAATTCAGAAACATTTCCTGTTGGGGCATTAGAATTAAAAGTTTCCTGGATTAACATAGATGCAATTGCAAAAGAGCAGCAAAAAAAATATTTTACAACAAAAGCTGCTGTTTTAAACAGTAAAGGGAAATATGTTGCAAGAACTGTGGCATTATTAGGTATGCACGTGGTGGGTATTGTAAAAAATCATCCTGAATTTATCTGGGCTACTTTTGAGCATAAAGATATGGCGCCTGTCTACGATAAGAAAAACAATTCTGTAACAGCCGCAAATGAAATGTTGTTTTATGAAAAAGGAACAAGTACTGGTATAAATGGGATTAAATGGCAAAAAAGTACAGCCTCGCCGATTACTCCAAATAAGGCATTTATTCTTTATGAATATGGTATTCCAAAAGATTTAGGCACGGGTTCATTTATGGCAACAAGTCAGACAGAACCAGTTAACTTTAACAATATAGATAATATTAATAAGTGCGTCGCTTCTAATCTGAAAGATGTTTTTAATAATTATTTTTATAATGGTTCTATTTGGTTAGATTTTGATGGATTTTCTTCTCAAGATCAAATCAAAGCAATTGTTACTAGAGATATTTCAAGTGCACTTCCAGATTCATTAGCAAGAGGTTCAGTCAATTTGGCAAATATTACAATGGAAACCTATACGCAGACTTTCCAAAATGATATACACCAAATTAATAATACAAATTTAATTAGTTGTTTTTATTGCCATCAATCTGAAAACTTTGACGACAAAAGACCAGGTAAATCTCCATTATTCTTAAGTCATTTATTTGGAGATTATTTACTATTTACCAAACCTACAGTCTCACTTACTGGTAAAAATGCCACTAATTCTGCTAGCTCAAGAGCAAAACGTATAGAAGAAATAGAGGCTTTGAAAGTTAAACAGTTAGAGAAATTTATTAAAGAGAAAAAGTAAAAAAATAATTTTCATATTAAAGACTAAATTATACTATTTCGATTTTATAAAGCCAAAGTAGATTTAATTCTACTTTGGCTTTTGTTTATTTATAGTAATGGTTGGAAGTTATTTAACGAATAATAAAGTTATGTTAATTCAACGCAAGAAATTTTTGATTAAATAATGGTACAGCTATTTTTGTAAAAATCACAATTTATGGAATTATACTACACATTTTCAGTACTAATTGTACTGGCATCTTTCTTCGCCTATTTGAATTTAAGATTTTTAAAACTTCCTGGAACCATCGGAATTATGATTATTGCCATGTTGGTTTCGGTTGGGATTCGTCTTTTGGGAGATTCTTATTTTCCTGCAACTACTAAACATTTTTTCGATCTGATAAAAGAATTCGACTTCAACGAAATCCTAATGGGAGCCATGTTGAATTTTCTTTTATTCGCTGGAGCATTGCACGTAAATATGGCTGATCTGAAAGAACAAAAAGTGCCTATTATGATTTATTCTACGGTAAGTGTTGTTTTATCGGCTTTGATAATTTCGATGCTTCTTTTTTATATCGCACCACTTTTAGGAATAAAAATACCTTATATATTTTGTTTAGTTTTTGGAACTCTAATTTCTCCAACTGATCCAATTGTGGTCTTAGGAGTTTTAAAAGAAGCAAAAGTTCCAAAAAGAATAGAAACTAAAATTGTTGGTGAGTCATTGTTTAATGATGGAGTAGCAGTAGTAATGTTTGCTGTTGTTCTAAAAATGGCAACCGATCCAACATTTGATGCGACTTTTAGCTCAATCTCTTTGTTATTTATAGAAGAAGGAATCGGCGGACTTTTATTAGGAGCGGTTTTCGGATTTACAGCTTCAAGAGTCATGAAAAAAGTTGATGATTATAAAGTTTCGGTCTTAATCACGCTCTCTATAGTAACGGGCGGATTTTTAGTTGCCCAAGCATTACACGTTTCTAGTCCGCTAGCGATGGTTGTTGCCGGATTGATTATTGGAAATTATGGTAAAAAAGTGGCTATGAGCGAAGTCACTAAAGACTACTTAGGAAAGTTTTGGGAGCTAATAGATGAAATCTTAAATGCTGTTTTGTTCCTTTTTATCGGATTTGAATTACTATTGCTTCCAGATTTGAATAAACAACTATTAACAGGTTTTGTAGCTATTTTTATTGTACTGTTTTCAAGATTAACTTCGATTGTTTTACCTTGGAAATTCTTCGATATCTTTAAGTTCTTCGGAATTAAATCGGCTTACAATAAAGGTTCGTTGATGGTTTTGGTTTGGGGAGGAATTCGCGGTGGAGTTTCTATTGCGTTAGTTCTTTCGATGCCAGAAAGCGAATATAAAAACTTGTTGCTTGAGGTAACTTATATTGTTGTTTTATTCTCAATTGTTGTTCAAGGATTAACTGTTGGAAAGTTGGCAAAAAGAGTTTTAGAGAAAGAGTAAAATTAAGTTATAAAAATAAAGAGACCTACAAAGAATATTCTTTGTAGGTCTTTTTTGTTTCTCTATTATTTAGTTTTGTCTAATTTGACAGTTTTAGATTACTTTTTGTGATTGTTTGCAATACTTTTATGTGTAAATTCGCATGTGTTATTTTTTTTTTGAAAGATATAAGATACATTTTTTGTTTGCGCTTTTTTAAGCAAATAAAGAATTAACCACTAAATATTATCCAAAAACAAATTAATCATGAAAGAATTCGAAAGAAAGAAAAGTGCATTTGATTTAAGTAATTATTTTTTAAATGAGCCTTTTTTAAGCCAAGTGCATGTTATAATACAAGAAAAAAAACAGATGCATCTTTTGGCGTTTACCAATTAGCACATCAATTAAAAATTAGCAAATCTCAGCTTAACCGTAAGATGAAAAAAGAAATGAGTTTCTCGCCTAAGAAACTCATTTTGCATTATAAAATGGATTTAGCAAAGCATATTCTGTGTCAAAACAGATATTCTATAGAAGAAACAGCATTTTATTGTGGTTTTAGTGGAGTAACTCATTTTAGCCGTAAGTTCAAGCAGGAATTTGGGATTTCTCCATTGGCATACCGTAAAAACGGACTTATAATTGTTTTTAATCCTCATGATTGGAAAATTCCCCTTAACGATGAATGTTTTAATAAACTAATTCAATTAAAGGATGAAAATAAATGGTTTGCAAAATTGCTAATTACTATTATTGATAATCTTGATAATGAAGCATTTTCTATAGAAATGCTATCAGACAAACTTTTTATGAGTTCATCAAATCTCAATCGGAAAGTGAAATCCTTATTTGAGTTCTCGCCAGTTCGCCTCCTTCGCGATATACGTCTTCAATACGCTACCGAATTAATAGTGCTACAAAACAAATCAATAACTGAAGCCGCTTTTCTTGCTGGTTTTTTTGATGTTGCCCATTTATCTCGTGTCTTCAAGAAAAATTTTAATTGCAGTCCCAGTAAATATGAAAGCAGAACTACTTTATTCCCCTTCATTAATTTATTAAAAAAGGAATATGAATCAAATTGATAATAAGTAGCTGATTTTGTACAAGTTAAATGAGTTGTTGACTTGTAATTTTGACTTATTAGAATTCAGGATTTGTACAAATTGAATCTAAGAAGCTTGTTGACTTATTCTGCAGATAAGAACGATAGGAGTCCAAATTCAAATAAAAAAAGATAACAGAAATACCTGGTATGCAATATATCCAAATAAGTTACAAGAGACACATTACTGTTACATCAAAATTTTGTTTGAGTTTAAGATTTTTTTTCAGTGCTACAAATTTGCTTTAAAAGGTTATAAATAGACGTATTGAAATCCTAATAAAGTAGATATGAAAAATGTTATCGGCAAAGAAAAAATCCGATAGCCTAAATTAAAATTAGTAATCAAATAAGAAAATTATGAGCAAATTACATTTTTACAGAAATAGTGTCAAAGACGCTGACGGAGACGGAACTTTAGATAAAGAAGGTTTTTCTGCCGTTCTATCATGGGGAGAAGTTAAATCAGGATATACCTATGAAGTTAGAAGTGGAACAAGAGTTAGTGGAGATAGCTATCCGTGTACTACTGGAGCTACGAAAGATGGTACTGCAAAGTTTGGAAAGAAAAGTGCTTAATGCATTTTAGCGGAGCAATACCCATTTTAAAAAATGAACTGTTTGCATTCAGGAAATAATGCAGGGCGGAACCCGAAAAGCCCATGAGTAGGGACATACAAACAAATATGAAAATTATGGCAACTTTTACCACAACAATTAATATTAGTCCGGCTGATGTAAAAATTTTAAAAGATCAGGGATATTCTTTATACGGATTTAAATCGGTAGCGGCTACTGGTGATGGTTCTCCTACTGTTTGGTTTAATCTACCAACAGAAAAATTATTAGGGAAAACAAAAATTACTTGGGAAGAAGAGTTTCAAGCATACAATTCGACCACTACAATTGCGCCTAAAACTAAAATTGAAGCAAGTAACACAATTGCAACTGATTTAGGACAATTAGTAACTATAGAAAAAGGTTCTGGAAATATTGAATCTAGTACAGACGGATATGATGGTGCTGTATCTTTTCTTAATAAAGATACACAGCAATTTACAGTTGGAATTAATCAATTGGTAAATGGCAAATCAAATATTTTATGTGCTTTTCCAATTTTAGGAGCTGGATCTTCAAGAGTGATAACGCCAATTACTAAAATTGCATTGATTTTTTCTACAGAGCAAATTGTAACTGCAACGGTAATTACTAAAGCAATGTCGGCTGGAGCTTTTATTAATCTTACAGGAGTAACTTCACGCGAAACTAATTATTCGATAGACTCAGGCTGGGATGCTGGCGGAGGAACGTGGTTAAAAAGTTTCGATGCTTTTACAGATTTAAAAAAACTGTTAATTGAAAACACAAGTAGAGATGAAAAAGCTCTAAGTGATAAAAACAAATAATTTGCATTGATAAGTTTTATTACTCTTCATCATTATTTGATGAAGAGTAATTTTTATATCTAGTATACAGGATTCGAAAAATTTTGTTTCAACATTAAAAAAAAGCTGATGAAATATTCATTAATAACTACGTTTTCTCAAGATACGGTAGAAATATTAAACCAAGGAAATTATACTTTATGTTGCTTTCTTGCCAGTAAAACCGAAAACCCTTCGTTATTTGTGCCTTTATGCTGGAGTATCACTAAAGATTTTTTGCAATCTGTTTTGATTGAATGGGAAGATACTCTTTGCAGTTATTTATCGACAAGTGAAATTAAAGAAAATAGCGTTATATACATACCTCAATTGGGACCACAGAAAGGAAGCGCCACAGGTAGAAGTTCTGTATCAGGTTCAAGTTATCAAATCGAATTAAGACAACGCATGCTTATTGAAAATTCAGGTAAGGTTTCTGTTGATTCCTTAAATACTTTGGATAATGTATTAATCCAAAATAACTCAAATAATAGATATTCAACAGGAATTTCGATTTACAATAATAGTGAAGAGAAGTATTATGGAAATTGTACTTTTAACTCCTATTACGGACAGAATATTAAAATTGCACCTGTTAATAAAGCATTTTTAATGTTTACTAATAATAACATTGAAAACAATACGGTTGTTTCAATTGCCGAAAACCCCGGAATAATGATTGATTTGACTGCAAGTATAGATAATTCCAGAACCGTATCTTATGATATGAATAGTGGCTGGAGTTCAAATGGACAAACTTGGGCAAAAAAATACCCAAGCGGTACAAATTTAAAAACTTTGCTACTTTCTTGATTTTAGTATTTTATCGCTTATCTTCTTTAGAGTAATTTGATTCTCCATTAATATTAATTTCTCCGCCTAGAAAATGAGGTTCGCGATTTCGTAAAACATCAAAAAAGGATTTACAAATAGAAAGAGATTCTCTAAAACGAACATAATTATATCCAAGATATTCTCCATTATTAGCAGAATATCCAGAAGATTTAATGCCTAGTTTTTGTCCAATATAAATGGCACGGTTTAAATGATATTCCTGTGAAATTAAAGTTGCTTTTTTAATCTTAAAAATATGTTTAGCTCGATACATTGTTGAATACGTATCAAATCCCGCGTAATCAATAAAGATTTTTGTGGTGTCAACGCCATGATTGTAACAGTAATTTTTCATTACCGTCAATTCATCATACTCATCACGGCCATTATCTCCAGAAAGTAGAATTTTGTTGATACGTTTTGCTTTCCAAAGCATAATTCCGGCATCAAGTCGGTCCTTTAAATACTTGCTTGGCTGATTCCCGTTAATTCCTGCGCCAAAAATAATTCCGACATCGTTTTTCGGAAACTTTTTTACTGAATAATAAATATGGTTCTTGGTCGAAGATTTCACATAATAATTAATAGAAACAATCGCGACCAATCCTATAATGGCAAGATAAAGGGCTATTTTAAAATATTTTTTCAAAATGTATTTTGTAAGATTAAGATTTAAAAAGGCTAAGATAGTTAAAGTAAAACCAAATAAAAAACCGAAGCATTTCTACTTCGGTTTTAAAATTTAATTCTCTAGGAAACTTAGCAACTTAATCCCGATAGCTATCGGGATAGTATCTTAGAAACTCTATAATAATCCTGCTCTTTTCAATAAAGCTTCTGGCTTAGGTTCTTGACCTCTAAAGCGTTTGTATAAAATCATCGGATGTTCTGTTCCTCCTTTAGAAAGTACATTGTCTTTGAATTTTTTAGCGATTTCTTCATTGAAAATTCCATTTTCATGGAAATATTCAAAAGCATCTGCATCTAGAACTTCAGCCCATTTGTAACTGTAATATCCAGAAGAATATCCACCTTGAAAAATATGTGAAAAAGCGGTACTCATCGCATTTTCTTTTACATCTGGATATAATTGCGTGTTAGCAAATTGTTCTGTTTCGAAAGTTTTAAGATCTGTAATGTTTGTTGGATCTTGTCCGTGCCAAGCCATGTCTAATAATCCAAAACTTAATTGGCGTAACGTTGCTAAACCTTCTTGGAAACTCGCACTTTCTTTGATTTTCTGAACGTACTCAATCGGAATAATTTCTCCCGTTTCATAATGATTTGCGAATAAAGCCAAAGCTTCTGGTTCGTAACACCAGTTTTCCATAATTTGACTAGGCAATTCTACGAAATCCCAGTAAACAGAAGTTCCCGATAAACTTGGATAAACCGTGTCAGCCAACATTCCGTGTAATCCGTGACCAAATTCATGAAATAAAGTTGTTACTTCATTAAAAGTCAATAACGAAGGTTTTGTTTCTGTTGGTTTTGTAAAATTACAAACGTTCGAAATGTGTGGTCTTTCGTTTACGCCGTCTTTTACATATTGCGATTTGAATGAAGTCATCCAAGCGCCGTTTCTTTTTCCTTTTCTTGGAAAGAAATCAGCATAGAAAATGGAAACTAAATTGTCGTTTGCATCTTTTACTTCATAAGTGGTAACTTCTTCGTGGTATTTATCAATGTCAAAAACCTCAGTAAAAGTTAAGCCGTATAATTTTTTGGCAACTGTAAATGCGCCGTCTAAAACTTTTTCTAATTGGAAATATGGTTTCAGTTTTTCATCATCTAAATTAAAAAGCTGTTGTTTTAATTTTTCAGAATAATAAGCACCATCCCATTTTTCTAATTGCTCGATTCCGTCCAATTCTTTCGCGAAAGCAGTTAATTCAGCGAATTCTTTTTGAGCTGCTGGTTTTGCTTTTGCTAATAAATCATTTAAGAAAGAGAAAACTTTTTCTGGGCTTTCGGCCATTCTTTCTTCTAGAACAAAATGTGCGTGCGTTTTGTAACCTAATAAATTAGCTCTTTCATGACGAAGTTTGGCAATTTTCAGAACGTTTTCTTCATTGTTGAATTCGTTTTTCTGAAAACCTTTTGCACCAAAAGCAATTGCCATTTTTTTGCGCAGTTCGCGATTGTCAGCATAAGTCAAAAACGGAACATAACTTGGATAATCTAAAGTGAAAATCCAGCCTTCTTTTTCCTGATTTTTTGCTAATAATCTTGCTGCTTCGATTGTTCCTTCTGGCAAACCAGATAAATCTTTCTCATCGGTTAAATGCAATTCGAAGTTGTTGGTTTCTGCCAAAACATTTTCGCCAAATTGTAAACTCAATTTTGATAATTCTTTGTCAATTTCTCTTAATTGATTTTTCTTGTCTTCTGGCAAGTTGGCTCCGTTTCTCGAAAAGCTTTTGTATTTTTTATCTAATAAAGTTGTTTGTTCGGGATTCAGGTTCAAACTTTCTTTTTGATCGTAAACCGTTTTTACTCTTGCAAATAATTCAGCATTTAAACGAATGTCATTTCCAAATTCTGAAAGTAAAGGAGAAACTTCCTGCGCAATTTTTTGCATTTCGTCATTCGTTTCAGCCGAATTCAAATTGAAGAAAATACTAGAAAGACGATCTAAAACGTCACCAGAAAAATCCATTGCGACAATTGTATTTTCAAAAGTCGGTACATCTGGATTATTTACAATCGCATCAATTTCGGCTTTAGCCAAAGCAATTCCTTCGTTGAAAGCAGGAACATAATCTTCGATTTTAATTTGCGAAAAAGGTGCTGTGTTATGTTTTGTATTGAAATATTGGGTTAAGATACTCATATTGCAGTTTTTTATCCTGCAAGGTTTTCAAAATCTTGTAGGTGTTTTTAGAAGTATTTTATTTTGATTATGATAATCAGACCTACAAGGTTTTGAAAACCTTGCAGGAATTTATGGGAGAATTATTTCTTCAAACCTTCAGCCGCTTTATTAACTGTAGCTTTCAATTCTTCTTTATAAGAAATAATCGTATCTAAAACTTTTTTATCGTGGCTTCCGATGATTTGTGCTGCTAAAATTCCAGCATTTTTTGCTCCGTTTAAAGCTACAGTTGCAACAGGAACTCCGCCCGGCATTTGTAGAATTGATAAAACAGAATCCCATCCATCAATTGAATTGCTTGATTTTACAGGGACTCCAATTACAGGAAGCGGAGACAT
>NZ_DHEI01000055.1:0-998 GCF_002399805.1 Flavobacterium sp. UBA4854 | reverse complement strand
TTAAAGTTTAAAGTTTTGTTGAGACTGAAAACTGTCATTATTTTAATTTCCCTACTTATAGGTTTTTTTTAATCTGTTTTTAATTACGTTACCCAAAAAATAAATTACAAGTAAAATAATTGTAACTGTAATGAAATTTATAATCAAAAATTCTGGATAAAAATAGTCGTTAACGTAACATTCCGCATCAACTCTTCTAAATGCCTGAAATGGAAAACCTATAGAAAAACCTCTGCCATGTTTAGTTATAGGTATAGTTATTAATTGTATTGCGAAGTAAATTAAGATTGTTAATCCAGAGATTTTTAATGCTTTTTTCATTTCATTATTAAGCGCTAATCACTTTAATAGTATTCCTTAACTTCCTGTGCAATTCTTCTTGCCTCAGCCATATCTTCATTTACAATTGTAACGTGACCCATTTTTCTAAACGGACGTGTTTGTTTCTTTCCGTAAATATGAGGAGTAACACCATCCCATCCTAAAATGGTTTCGATGTTTTCATAAACCACATTTCCAGAATGACCTTCGGCACCGACTAAATTTACCATAATTCCGGCAACTTTACTGTCAGTATTTCCTAATGGAAGATCTAAAATGGCGCGTAAATGATTCTCGAATTGTGAAGTATAACTTGCTTCGATAGAATAATGACCAGAATTGTGTGGGCGAGGAGCAACTTCGTTAACCAAAATTTCGTCGTCCTGAGTCTGGAACATTTCAACTGCCAAAAGTCCAACGTGATTAAAGTTTTCTGAAACCTGCAAAGCAATCGCTCTGGCTTTTTCAGCAACTTTATCATCAATTCTTGCTGGACAAATTACGTATTCAACTTGGTTTGCTTCTGGATGAAATTCCATTTCTACAACCGGATAGGTTCTCATTTCACCTGATGGATTTCTAACCACAATTACCGCCAATTCGTTTTTAAACGGAACCATAGTTTCTGCAATGCATTCTACATTTGGTAATGTGTCTAAATCGGAAGCCTGGCGAAC
>NZ_DHEI01000124.1:14858-30926 GCF_002399805.1 Flavobacterium sp. UBA4854 | reverse complement strand
AATTAAAGATCATTTCAAGTTAGCGAATTCTTCTAACTATAAACTAACATTCTCATTCTATTTGTTCTTCTGCAACTTCATTTTTATAAAATCGAAAAAGCCACTTTACATCGATTTAAAATCTATGAAAAATGGCTTAATTTAAGGTTATATTGTTTAAAACCGTTACTGGATAACTAATGTTTTAACCAAGAATTCTGTTTCTGATTTTTTGAATTTAATTTCGAAAGTTCCTTTTGACTGCGGTGAAAATGTATAAACAGTATGCAGTGCAGTTGGCGTTTGATTAGAACAAGTTTCCTTCGGATATTTAACTTCTATTTGAAATCCGCTCTCTTTACCAATAGATATATCACTAATTCTATCAAACTGCCCACAAGCGTTCTCAGCTATAAAAGAAATTTCAAAATTAATATCAACCCCTACTTTTCCTGTAGATGGACCTGAAATAGCAGTAACATCTGCAGCTTTTGAAATAGTTTGAGGTGTTTCTTTCTTATCATCATCGCTACTGCAAGCAACTAAAGAAACAGCTAAAAATAGCACTGCCAAAACTGATTGTAATCTAAAAATTCTCATATAAGTAAATTAATTGTTTTATTATGTAGATGGTGCTAAATTACAAAGGTTGCTTGAAATAATACAAAATAATTTTAGTTTGCCAAAAAAAAGCCATTTTGCATTGATTAAAAAGAATCTTAGCAAAATGGCTTTCAACCTAAAAAAATATCAACTAAGCTTGTTGTTAGTCTATCACTACTTTTTGAGTAAGGAATTCTGTTTCTGATTTTTTAAATTTAATTTCAAAAGTTCCTTTTGTAGCAGACTTAAATTTGTATACAGTCTTTTTTGGTTCTGGCACTTGTTGCGTACAAACTTGTGAAGGGTATTTTGCAATTACTTGTAAACCTTTTACAGACCCAATTGTTACTTCTGAGATTTTATCAAATTCTGCGCAAGCGTTGTCTACTACATACGTCACATCGTAGCTTAATTCATCATTTACTTTACCTGTTGCTGGACCTTTAATTTCGGTTACTAAAGCAGCTTTTGATGTAGGAGCTGGTGTTTTGTTGTCATCGTCATTACTGCATGAAACAAATGCAATTGATAAAAATAATACTACTAAAACTGATTTTAATCTAAAACTTTTCATATAAAATAATAATTAATTGTTAATTACTATGAAGACGGAACAAGGTTGCAATGGTTGCTTTAATAAAAATGTTAAAAATTTCACCAAAACAGTAAACTACTATAAATCAACACCTTATTCATGTAAAAAAAAGTCAAGATTTACCGATATTTCTTATATAAAATAAATATTTCTGGTTTACTCCTTATAGAAATAGCATCATTTTTCGAACGCCTCAAAAGCTATCGAGACTCAACTTGATCTGAAAATAGTACCTTCTACCACAAAAAAAAACATCAGCCTTTCGACTGATGTTTTTTTATTAATTGGAAGCAATTTTTAAACTGCTGATTCTTTCTTTTTAAATATTTTTTTGAAAAGATTTACTATCGCCAATACAATAAACCCTATGATAAGGCCAATTGCAAATTCTTTTATAATAGAAGGAAAATTTGGTAGAAGGTGATGAAAAAATTCAATATTATGAACGAATAATCCGCCTGAAACCATAATCAAAGCAATTGTACCAATTATGGTTAAAGCTTTAATCACTTTTGGAAGGGCTTGAACTAATACATTTCCAATACTTTTTAAAAGGCTTTTTTCTTTTTTACTACTCTGAATCATTTTAAAACCTACCTCATCCATACGCACAATAATCGCTACGATTCCGTAAACTCCAATTGTTGCTATAACAGCGATGATGGAAACGGTTATAATTTGTGATACTAATGGTTTCCCTATTACAGTTCCAAGAGCAATGATCACAATTTCTACAGAAAGGATAAAATCAGTTACGATTGCCGATTTTACTTTTTCTTTTTCAACTAGCAAAATTTGTTCTTCGGTAAGTACTTCATCAGTTATTCCTTCAGATTCCTCGTGTCCATGAGGAACTATAAATTCGTAGATTTTTTCTGCTCCTTCATATGCTAAGAACAATCCCCCTAATACTAAAATTACCATAATCGCAATTGGAAAAAACGCGCTTAACAAAAACGCAATCGGAAGAATAATAATTTTATTTAATAAAGAACCTTTACTAATTGCCCATAAAACTGGAAGCTCTCTAGATGAAGCAAACCCTGAAGCTTTTTCGGCATTTACTGCTAAATCATCGCCTAGAATTCCGGCTGTTTTTTTTGCAGCAACTTTACTCATTACTGCCACATCATCCATAATTGCAGCGATATCATCTAATAGAGCGAAAAAACCTGAACCCATTTTTTTAAATTTATTTTTAGTGATGCGAATCTAGACATTTTGACTTAATTTGCCCAATAATATCGCATCAAAGTTTGAGTTTTTATTCGTAATTTTCTGTAATGTGACTTTAATTGCACTGTCCTAAAAGAACCCATAAAATAATAAAAACTATGATTGTCCCGAAGCAGCCTCCGCCTAGTTTTTTAGCGCCATATCCTGCCAGTAATCCTCTAAATATATTGTTCATGATTTTTAATTTTAGTTAATAAATTGCTAATTTTTATTAATTTAAAATTGGTTCTTTTTTTCAAATTTCTTGTTATATCAATTGGCTAAAAAGTTTCAGAATTTTAGGCAAAAAAAAAGCATCCGTTTTTTACTGATGCTTTTTTTTGCCTAAAATTAATCTGTATAAACATTGTTGCCTCTAGCTATTAAAGTTGTCTTATCAATAATTCCCTGCCCTGTAGGCGGTGCTGGGGGAGTTTGTCCTCCTAATTGAATATAATTTGAACTAGATGATAATTTAAGCAACCTATTTAAAATCAAGTTAATTTGAGAACTTGGAAGAGCATTATCTCTAAAACCAATACCTTTACTATTATTAACTGATGATAGTAATGGCAAATCAATAGAACTGAGAATAATATTACCGCCAATAAAAATTCCTTTAATATTTACTAGAGAAGGGAATGTAATAGATAATAGTGATGGATTGCCTGAAATACTAAAATCATAACCATTTACTGTTTTCAAAAGAGGAAATACAATTGAAGTTAATTTTTCATTTCTGAATATACTTACGTCATTCAAAACTTCACTTAAACTACCAAAACTTATGTTTTTCAATTTTGAATTGTCACTTATATCCACATTTATAACTCTTCTAATTTCATTTAAATTTAAAGTTGTTAAATTTGTGGTATTATTAACATAAATATTTTCTGTATAGGGACCTAACTCAGATTTTATTTGTTCGACGGCCTCCGAATCTGTAATATCACCTGTCAGTATTATACTTGTTTTTCCTTTATTCTGACTGTTTGCTGCATATAAAGCATAAGGTACACTTAAAAGCTGACTTGTACCTGTAATTGAATAATTGTTTCCCCCTGTCGGATCAATTTCTGTTTTAACAAAATATGATCCCTTACTCCAATCTATCCCTGCAAAAGTACCTGTAACGGGTGTTCCGCCTCCAATTTCTATAGTTATTAATCCATTAGCATTTGTTGTTACAGCTTGAGTTTCTGCATAACAAGCTGTTCCAGCCGCCGATCCCGCTAAAATGCTAATTTTTAAGCCTACTACGGTATTTGTAAGTAATGAATTGTCTAATTTACGAATTATAGATTGATAATTCATTTTTTGTGGAGCCTGCGCTAATAAAGTGGCAAAAGAATTTAATAATAGTAATATCAGAGTATTTTTTTTCATAACTCTCATTTCTGTTTTAGATTTTATTTTTTAATAATTTTAAAAGTTTTTATTCCTATGGAATTGTTGCTTATTACAAGAAAATAAATTCCTTGCGCTAGTCCTTGCATAGATACTTTCGTTTCTGATGAAGTTATATTGAAAGCCTTTGATATTATTTTTCCATTGATATCAAATAGATTATAAGACAAGTTCTCGAATTTATTGTTTACAACAATAAGAGTCAGCTCGTCAACAACAGGGTTTGGAAAAGCTGTCATAACTAAATTAATTTCATCGAATTTATCATTGTTAAGGGTTGCTATTTCATAAGGTTGCTGGATCCCTTGTTGTGCAGAACCGCCACTTCCTCGTAATTGCATATCTGCAATTTGCCCAACTGAATAATTTGCCACACCACCACTTCCTGTTCCTTTTCCACCAGCAACGACAACACTTTCTTGCGAATATGATTTAGTTATAAATAATATAGTGGCAAGAAATAAAACTAAAAATGTTTTTTGGTTTTTTTTCATATATTTGAGTTAATAATTTCGAATCAAATATATGTTATTTCTTACAAAAAAAGCAATTTTAAAAAACGAAAAATAATTTTAACAAAAAAAGCATCAGTAAAAAACTGATGCTTTTCTAAGATTAACATGAAAAAAAATTAATTAGCTGTTTGGTTTCTAAAAACCAGCTTGCCATCAAAAGCATCCAATAAAATGATGCTATCTGTTGTTATGTTTCCTGCCAAAATTTCTTTTGACAATTGATTTAAAACTTCTCTCTGAACAACTCGTTTTACTGGTCTTGCACCAAACTGAGGATCATAACCTTTGTCAGACAAGTATGCAATAGCTTCTGGAGTTGCATCCATTGTAATGCCTTGCAGAGCCAGCATTTTGGTAACGCTCTTCAATTGTAAGCTCACGATTCTTGAGATGTTATCTGCCGTAAGTGGCGTAAACATTACGATTTCGTCGATACGATTTATAAATTCTGGACGAACCGTTTGTTTCAACAATCCTAAAACTTCGTTTTTAGCCGCTTCTGTTGCTGCTTCAACTCCGCCCTTTAGATTTTCGAATTTCTCCTGAATAATTTGGCTTCCCATATTAGAAGTCATAATGATAATCGTGTTTTTGAAATCGGCCAAACGTCCTTTGTTATCAGTCAAACGACCTTCATCAAGAACTTGCAATAAAATATTGAAGGTATCTGGATGCGCCTTTTCGATCTCATCTAACAAAATCACAGAATATGGTTTTCTACGAACAGCTTCTGTCAATTGTCCACCTTCATCATAACCTACGTATCCTGGAGGTGCACCCACTAAACGGCTCACGCTGTGACGTTCTTGGTACTCACTCATATCGATACGTGTCATTGCATTTTCATCATCAAAAAGATATTCGGCCAATGCTTTTGCTAATTCGGTTTTACCCACTCCGGTTGTTCCTAAGAATAAGAATGTTCCAACAGGTTTTTTCATATCCTGTAAACCAGCGCGACTTCTACGAACTGCATCACTCACTGCTTCTATCGCTTCTTCCTGACCTACTACACGTTTGTGCAATTCATCTTCTAAATGCAATAGCTTTTCTCTTTCTGTTTGAAGCATTTTTGTAACAGGAATTCCTGTCCATTTTGCCACAACTTCTGCAATGTCTTCTCTAGTTACTTCTTCTTTAATTAAAGAGTTCCCAGATTGAAACTCTTGCAATTGTTTTTGCAATGTTTCCTGACGTTCTTGCGCTTCTTTTATTTTTCCGTAACGAATTTCGGCTACT
Organism: Flavobacterium sp. UBA4854; assembly: GCF_002399805.1. Classification (NCBI taxonomy): domain Bacteria; kingdom Pseudomonadati; phylum Bacteroidota; class Flavobacteriia; order Flavobacteriales; family Flavobacteriaceae; genus Flavobacterium; species Flavobacterium sp. UBA4854. The sequence continues at coordinate 25,373 of NZ_DHEI01000124.1, read as the reverse complement.
TTTCCATAATCACCATCACGTTCAGCACGTTCAGCTTCATACTTAAAGTCTTCTATTTCATGTTTTACAGCTTGAATTCCATCAACGATATCTTTTTCTTGTTTCCATTTTGCATAGATTTCGTTTCGCTCTTCTTTCAAGTTGGCCAATTCCATACCTAAAATCTTAAGCTTGCTTTCTTCTTTTTCACGCTTAATGGCTTCAATTTCAATTTCTAACTGCATGATTTTACGATCCAAAACGTCTAATTCCTCTGGTTTCGAATTGATTTCCATACGCAGTTTAGAAGCCGCTTCATCCATTAAGTCAATCGCTTTATCTGGCAAGAAACGATTCGTAATATATCTTTGCGAAAGTTCAACTGCTGCAATAATCGCTTCGTCCTTAATTTGAACTTTATGGTGTGTTTCATATTTCTCTTTAATTCCACGAAGAATTGAAACCGCACTTTCTGTATCTGGTTCGTCAATTAACACTTTTTGGAAACGTCTTTCAAGCGCTTTATCTTTTTCAAAATATTTTTGATATTCATCTAAAGTTGTAGCACCTATTGCTCTCAACTCTCCACGAGCCAAAGCTGGTTTCAAAATGTTTGCTGCATCCATTGCGCCTTCACCTCCACCCGCTCCTACAAGCGTATGAATCTCGTCAATAAACAAAACGATATCTCCTTCTGCTGATGTAACTTCTTTTACAACCGATTTTAAACGTTCCTCAAATTCTCCTTTATACTTCGCTCCAGCAATCAAAGCTCCCATATCTAGTGAGAAAACGATCTTTTCTTTTAAGTTTTCTGGAACATCTCCGTCCACAATTCTATGTGCTAAACCTTCTGCAATAGCTGTTTTACCAACACCTGGTTCACCAATAAGCATTGGATTGTTTTTGGTTCTACGAGTTAAAATTTGCAACACACGACGAATTTCTTCGTCACGGCCAATAACTGGATCTAGTTTTCCTGTGCGCGCTAATTCGTTTAGATTTTTTGCATATTTATTTAACGAATTGTATGTTTCTTCAGCAGAAGCCGAAGTTACTCTTTCGCCTTTACGTAATTCTTCTATTGCTGCTTTTAGACCTTTTCCTGTTACTCCTTGATCTTTTAAGATCTGAGAAACTTTACTTTTTGAATCAAAAATGGCTAAAATTAAATGTTCGATCGAAACATATTCGTCGTTCATTTTTTGTGCAATGATTTCTGCTTCATTCAAGGCTTTGTTTGCATCTCTCGAAAGCATAACATCACCTCCTGAAACTTTTGGAAAACTCTGAATTGTAGCATCTAAAAGCTGTAAAAATAACGGCACATTTACATTTAATTTTTTAAGAATAAATGGTGCAACGTTTTCATCAACTTCAAAAATAGCTTTGAAAATGTGTTCATTTTCAATTTGCTGCTGGCCATTTCGTTGCGCTAATTGCTGCGACAACTGAATGGCTTCCTGCGATTTAATAGTAAACTTATTTATATTCATATTTTTTCGATTTGATTGATTTAACTGTTTGAAAATTATAGGATTAAAGTTACGATTTATTGAGCTAAGTTTTTAACTCAAAATAATTTAACTTTGCATTGAAATAGACAAATTATATTCCACAGTAAAAAAACAGACAAAATGACATTTAAAATCAGGTTTTTCTTGTTTTAACACGTCAAAAAGTCATAAACAACACCAAATATGAGTTTTTTAAATTCAATCTTCGGAAGTTCAGAGAACTCAGAAGCATCAAAAAGTAAAGTAAACTGGACAGAATTAACAGATATGCTTCAATTAATGGAAATAGAAGCTATTTCTAATGAAAAACCAGTTGTAATTTTTAAACATAGCACAAGATGCAGCATTAGCCGAATGGCTTTAAAACAATTTGAAAGAGAATATGACCTTGAAAATGTTGTAGATGCGTACTTTTTAGACTTAATTGCACACAGAGATATTTCAAACGAAATTGCAAGCAGATTTGGAGTTTATCACGAATCTCCTCAGTTGATATTAATCAAAAACGGTAAAGCGGTTTACGATGTTTCGCACAGTCATATTGATGCTGAAGCATTGAAAAGCAAAGTGTAAATTTACTTTAATGAAATGCAAAATGTGAGACGTAAGATATTTAAATACAAATCATTATCTCTCACATTTTACTTTTTACATTTCACCATACTAAAAACTTCCTCCAGAACCTCCTCCACTAAAACCTCCGTCTCCAAATTCCATTGGAGAAGCTTGTGGTTTTACCTCTGGTTTTATTCCGAATGTAGAAGCCACAACTAAGGCTTCAGCATTTAAAAGTGTATCTGAATGATTGATCCTATCTGGTTTAAAAGTCAAACCACTTTCTTTTTCTTTCAGTTTTTTAATTGAAAAATAAGCTATTGCAAATAAAACCAGTCCCCCAAGTGTAAGCGCAACTTCTACAGGCAAAACTGAATGGTAAAATCGAATGGTATAAATTGAAAATGCAATTGAAACAAAACTAATCCAAAGCATTATTCTATCTTTTGTTTTTAAAGCCTTAATCAGATAAAAAACTGGAACTACAAAAGTGAAAGCATAAAAGAAAAATGCAAACGGAATATCGGTTCCAGGCTTTACCTCTTCTCCTAAAAGCTCTGCAGAAAGCTCTCTAACAACCAAATAATTACAAGAAAGATAAAAGAGAGCTAAACAAAAACTATTTGCTAATAATAATCCATTGTAATAGTGGCTTTCAGCTAAACGGTCAATTATTTTTTTAGTTACAAAATAAAAAATACCAGCAAAAATCATTGCTGCAAATGGCAAAATAGCTTTTCCAATATCTCCAAATTCAAACATTCCGAAAAACAAAAAAGCACTTACAGCAAAACAAAAAACAAGCATTGACAATACATGCAAATATCTTAAGAACATAAATAATGAAGCTACAGAAACAAAAAGTGCTATAATAATTTCGTAGCCTTCTGTTGTAATTGCAATTGCAGCTCCAACGTTTAAAAGTGCACCCAATATAAAAGCATCATCGAGTCCATGATTGTGATAATCTTGCTTGGCCAGTAATTCTATACCAACAAATCCGATTACTGCAAAAATATAACAGCATATTTCAAAAAACACACGTTCACTGCTTAAACCAACTAGAGTAATTACCCCACAAATTGAAAGATATAAAAAGCAACCAAGCAAAAAGAATCCAATTCTAACCAAAATATTGCTTTGGCTTTTTAAATCTGGCAACTCTTTCTCTATAAACTTTTTTTGGTCTTTACTAATAAAACCGCCTTTGTACAATGTATCTGCTTGATCAATTAAAGCTCCATTGTCTATTTTTCTCTTATCGTATGCTATCATTCTGAAATTTCTTTGTGGAAGTTTTTAATTAGTTTAATAAAAAGAACAATTGAACCAATGAAGTAGGCTGGCAAAAGAAAAACAAACAATTCCCAAATATCAGAGAAATCAATGTTTTCAAAAATCCTAAACAAAAATATATTGGCTCCGATATAAGCATAAACAATCAAAAACACATACAATGACATTGCCTTATAATCGTAACTTGCTTTATAAAAATAATATGTTGAGCCAGCTAAAATTAAAGTAAACAACATCCAAGCAATTGTATCATAACTGGTCATGTTAGCTATAGAAGCAATGCTAGCAATATGCAATGCAAATGTTAGAAAAATTAAACCAAAATGTGTTTTTAAAGAAATTCTACGACTATAAATAACCCATAAAATTAACAGCACACTTAGAACAATAGCTGAATAACTAAGATTTTGGCTTGCATAAAAATCATTGCTTTTTAATAAATCTTGTGGCGTTACCGAAAGACCGATATAAGCTGCTAAACCAGTAATTGCGATCGTTAAAACACCTCTATTATCGAAATAATAAGCACAAAAGAAACTCACTATTGTTGGGACTAAAGTAGCCAGTCCGTAATGTTCTCCAAAAGGTTTATATTGAAACTGAAGATATCCTATAAAAATACAAGTTAGAATATTTCCTGCTAAAACCAGATATTCTAAAACAGGATGCTCAAAAGTTGTTTCTTCTTTCTGAAAACCTTTAGAATGTTTGAAACAATAGAAAAAACAAACTGCAATAACAATTAAGAGCAATGATAAAATAGCGATGTGTCCTATTGAATCTATATTTTCGTAAATCAAAATTCCAATACCAGAAGTAAAAAGTATTACCGACAAATAAAGAAAAAGCTTCAATTCAGCATTCAAAGAAAAAATAGAAAGATCACGATATTCTTTTATTTCCCGAAACTGATTTTCAGTAATTAGATTTTTCTCAAAGAGGCTTTGAGTTGCCTGTTCATCAAATTGCTTCATATCTTAAATTTAAATAACCTTTTTTCAAATTTATACAAATTAGGTCGAATTTTCTTAAATTTTGAAAACAATATTTTGAAAACAAAAAAACCGACTCACATCTGTAAATCGGTTTAAGTATTCTAAAAAAATGTTTCTTTATAAAACTGCTTTCATTTTATCTTTTATCGCATCTAAACATAAATTGTTGATACTTCCTTCGTGCGTATGTTTAGTTTCTTTAGGAGACTTGTATGTTCCAGCTTCTAATTGTTCTGCAACAGCTTTGTAAGCATCTCTAAACGGCATTCCAGCAACAACCATTTCGTTTAAAGTATCTACAGTAAACAAATAATCGTATTTTTTATCTTCTAAAATATGATCTTTTACAGTGATATCTTTTATCGAGAAAATTGCAATATCCAGACAAGATTTCAAAGTTTGAATCGCTGGAAATAAACCTTCTTTTAAAAGCTGTAAATCTCTGTGATAACCGCTTGGAAGATTATTGGTAATTAAAGTAATCTCGTATGGAAGTGCCTGAATCTTGTTGCATTTCCCTCTGATTAATTCGAAAACATCCGGATTCTTTTTGTGAGGCATAATGCTCGATCCTGTTGTAAGATGCGCCGGAAGACCAATAAAATCGAAATTCTGGCTCATATACAAACAAACGTCCATTGCAAATTTTGACAATGTTCCTGCAACGCTTGTCATGGCAAAAGCAACAGTTTTCTCAGCTTTTCCACGACTCATTTGTGCGGCAACAGCATTATATTTTAGAGTTTCAAAACCTAATTCTTTTGTTGTAAATGTTCTATTGATTGGAAATGAACTTCCGTAACCAGCAGCAGAACCTAATGGATTCTGATCTACAATTTTAGAAGCTGCGTTTAACATAGTCACATCATCAATTAAGCTTTCTGCATAAGCAGAAAACCACATTCCGAATGACGATGGCATTGCAATTTGCAAATGCGTATATCCTGGCAATAAAACATTTTGATGTTTTTCTGCCGATTCTATCAATAAGTCAAACAAGGTCTTTACCTGTTCTTTTATCGCTTTTAATTCGTCTTTTAAATACAAATGAACATCTACTAAAACCTGATCATTACGAGAACGCGCCGTGTGGATTTTCTTTCCTGCATCGCCTAGTTTTACTGTTAAAAGATATTCGATTTTAGAATGTACGTCTTCGAAACTGTCTTCGATTTCGAAATTTCCCACTACGATATCAGCGATGATTTCGTTTAAGGCATCAACTAAAGAAGTTGTTTCTTCTGAAGTTAATAAACCAATCTGCCCTAGCATTTTGGCGTGAGCAATTGAACCTAAAGCATCATATTTTGCTAAAACTAAATCCAATTCTCTGTCGTTTCCAACTGTGAATTGTTCAATTTGTTTATCGGTTGGTATTCCTTTTTCCCAAAGTTTCATAGGTCATATTTTTACAAACCCGACAGGTTTTAAAAACCTGTCGGGTTTAATTTCATTTCAATTATAATTTAAAGAAATCGGTAAGTATTTTAATGTACAAATCGACTCCTTCTTCAATTTCATGTACAAAAATAAATTCGTCTGCTGAATGCGAACGCAACGTTTCTCCAGGTCCAAGTTTTAAAGACTGACAGCTCAAAACCGATTGATCTGAAAGTGTTGGCGAACCATATGTTGTTCTTCCTAATGCAATTCCCGCCTGAACCAAACCGTGTGCGACTGGAATAGACGAAGCGTTTAGGTGCATTGATCTTGGAGTTACTTCGGCATTTACATTTGCTTTTACGACTTCTAAAATTTCTGCGTTTGTATAACGGTCTGTTACACGAATGTCAACTACTAGATCGCATTCTGACGGCACAACATTATGTTGCTTTCCTGCATTAATTTGCGTTACGGTCATTTTTACTGGACCTAAAACGTCTGAAATTTTGTCGAATTTATAGTTTTTAAACCATTCCATCACTGGAATTGATTTGTATAAAGCATTATCATCGTTTTGATGTGCGGCGTGGCTTGCAGTTCCTTTTACTTTCACGTCAAGAACTAATAATCCTTTTTCGGCAACTGCTAATTGCATTAATGTTGGTTCTCCAACAATAGCGCAATCTAGTTCTGGCAAATGCTTTAAAACGCTGTTTAATCCATTTTTTCCACTACTTTCTTCTTCGGCGGAAGCCACAATTACAATATTGTGAGAAAGGTTTTGATTTTCATAGAAATGTACAAAAGTTGCTAATAAAGAAACTAAGCATCCTCCAGCATCGTTACTTCCTAAACCAAATAATTTTCCATCTTTTTCGATCGCTTTAAACGGATCGTTGGTGTACGCCTGATTTGGACGTACGGTATCGTGATGTGAGTTTAGTAAAAGTGTCGGTTTGTTTTCGTCGAAATATTTGTTGAAAGCCCACACATTGTTGTTTTCTCTCTTGAAAGGAATCTCGTTTTGATTGAACCAATTTTCGATTAAAAGAGCTGTTTGGTCTTCTTCACTTGAAAATGAAGGGGTTTCGATTAGGCTTTTTAATAAACTAATTGCTTCCTGGGTAAGCGTATCTATATTTTTCATTTTGTTGTGCTCTTGCCACAAAGGCGCTAAGTCGCTAAGTTTTTTTTAAGCTTTTACTTTCTTAACTAAATAATATGCGACATTTTTAATTTGCGCAAATTTCCAAAATTAAATTTTAAAAGTACTGCGCAACTCTGTTTTTTTGCCACTAATTACACGAATTTTCGTAAATTATTTTTTTGTTTTAGATTTAAAATCAAAATGATTTTTTTAATATTCATCTAAAATTATTTTCTCTTTTAACAGATAAAATTAGTGTCAATTCTTGGCAACATTTTTTATAATGTAATCGTTGTATGCGGAATATCTGAGTTTTGAAGCATTTTATGATGTCCGATTTTGATTTTCTGTACACCTCGAGATAAACTATTGAAGCAGTTATCCAGTTTTGGAATCATTCCAGAATGAATTACTTTTTCTTCTTTTAGTTTATTGTATAATGTTTCGTTTATTTCTGTAATTACAGACGAATCATCTTCTGAATCTTGTAAAACACCTTGTTTTTCAAAACAGTAAGTCAGCGTAACATCAAAAACTTCAGACAATGCTATTGATAATTCGCTTGCAATTGTATCTGCGTTTGTGTTTAGTAATTGTCCGTTTTTGTCGTGCGTAATGGCACAAAAAACGGGAACAACTCCAGCTTCTAATAAAGTTGCCAGTAATTTGGTATTGACTTGTTTTACATCGCCTACAAATCCATAATCGATTGTTGGGTGATTTCTTTTTGTTGATTGAATTAAATTTCCATCAGCACCCGAAAATCCAATTGCATTATTGTCTTTAGCCTGCAATTGCGCCACAATATGTTTATTGATTTGTCCTGCGTAAATCATTACTACAACGTCAAGCATTGGAGCATCTGTAATTCGGCGTCCATCAATCATTTGCGGAACTAATCCAATACTCTGCGCCATTTTCGTAGCCGATTTTCCACCTCCGTGAACTAAAACTTTATATCCCTCTATTTTAGAAAAATCGGTTAAAAATTGTTCTAATTCTGCTGGATTGTCAATGATATTTCCACCTATTTTTATTACTGATACGTTCATTTCTTTTAAGGTTCAAAGAGGCAGAGGTACAAAGGTTCAAAGGTTTTCTCAAGGCTGTAAAACCTCTGAACCTTTGCCACTTTGGGCCTTTGCATCTAAATTTACAATTTCTTAAGAATCTTTTGTAAAACTAATTGTGCTGAATACGTTCTGTTATTCGCTTGCTCGATTACGATTGAATTTTCTCCGTCTAGAACTTCGTCGCTTACAATAACGTTACGACGAACTGGAAGACAGTGCATGAATTTTCCATTGTTGGTTAATGCCATTTTTTCAGCCGTAACCGTCCAGTTTGGATCGCTGTTGGTTACTTTTCCATAATCGTTAAAGTTGCTCCAGTTTTTTACGTAAACAAAATCAGCATTTTCTAAAGCTTTATCTTGATCGTATTCGATTTTGCAGTCTTGCGTGATTTCTGGGCTTAACTCGTAACCTTCTGGATGTGTGATTACAAAATCCATATCTTTCTGCATCTGCATCATTTCTACAAATGAATTAGCAACAGCCTGCGGTAAAGCTTTTGGATGCGGCGCCCATGAAAGAACCACTTTTGGTTTATCTTTGTGTCTAGGTTTGAATTCTTCCATTGTAATCGCATCTGCCAACGATTGCAACGGGTGACGAATAGCACTTTCCATGTTTACAATTGGCACTGTAGCATATTTTAAGAATCCTGAAATTACAGTTTCCTGATAATCCTTTTCTTTGTCTACCAAACCAGCAAAAGCACGGATTGCGATAATATCACAATATTGTGAAACTACCTCTGCAGCTTCTTTTATATGTTCTGATGCACCAGAATTCATAACTGCTCCGTCCTCGAATTCCAATGTCCATCCTTCGTTGGTAAAATTCATTACCATAACGTTCATTCCTAAATTTAAAGCCGCTTTTTGTGTACTCAAACGCGTTCTTAAACTCGGATTGAAGAATAACATTCCAAGAGTTTTATTCTTTCCTAAACTTTGATTTTTAAGCGGATTCTTTTTGATTTTAATCGCTTGTTTTACCCATTTTGATAATGAGTTGATGTCTTTTATTGAGATATAATTCATTTTCTTTTTTTTCTTATTGGTTTGTTAAAAATTTAGACGCGGATTTTACAGATTCGCTATCGCGAAGACGCAGATTAACGCGGATTTTTTATATTCTTATTTTTCTACTGTTTTCAAATACTTTCCGTCTAAATTCTGGTTTTGTTCCAAAATTTAAAAGTAAACCTACTTCACAGTCTGTGCCTTTTAAATAATTCAAAATTTGATTTTCAAATTCGACTACAATACAATTAGCAGCTTTGAGTTCTATAATAATTAAATCTTCAACAACCAAATCTGCATAATATTCGCCTACTTTAATTCCTTTATAGTAAACCATAATTTTCTTCTGAGCTTCAACATATAAACCTTTATTTTTCAATTCCAAATACAAGGCATTTTGATAAACTCTTTCTAAAAATCCATATCCCAACTCATTATAAACTTCATAAAAAGTTTTAATAATTACTTCGGTTAGCTCATGATGCAATAATTTCATAAAAACAAATTTGAATGAAATATACTACATAAAATTTAAAACCAAATATAAAATCCGTTTTAATCCGCGTCTTCGCGATAGCGAATCCGTTTCATCCGCGTTCTTTACACAATCCTAGTAAAAGGAATTTCGTTTTTTAATGCCTTTAGAATAAAATTATCATTTAATCCATTCACAATCCAGGTTTCAATATTGGCTGCTTTTGAAATGGCCGCGGCTTCTATTTTGGATTGCATCCCTCCTGTTCCGTGTGATGATTTCGATTCGCCAATTTCTTTTTCCAGCGATTTTAAATCATTTACCAATTTAATTGTTTGAGGAACTTCGTCATTAATGGATTCTTTTGTATAAATTCCGTTTGTATTAGTCGCAATAATCAGAATATCAACATTTAAAAGAACTGCTGTCAACGCCGCCAATTTATCATTATCTCCAAACCGAATTTCATCTGTAGCAACGGTATCATTTTCATTGATAATCGGAATGTAATTGTTTTTAACTAATACATTAATGGTATTGACAATGTTCTTCTTGGTTTGCTCTTTTTCGAAATCAGAATAAGAAAGTAAACACTGTGAAGTATTTAATCCTAAATCCTTGAAATTTTCGTTGTAAATCCGCATTAAATGAGGTTGTCCTATTGAAGCCAAAGCCTGTTTTACAAAAACATCTTTATCTTGATTATCCAGCTTTACAAACTGCTTTGCCGCGGCAATTGCTCCTGAACTTACTATGATAAACTCATATTCTTCGTTTAAAGCTGCAATCTGTATTCCAAGGTCTTCAATCTTTCCCCGCGAAATATGATTGGTTTCTTTGGTTAAAGTGTTACTTCCTACTTTTAATAAAATCCGTTTTTTTGCCATGTCTTTTGTTTTTGCCACGAAGGCGCTAAGGCACTAAGTTATTTTTAACGCAAAGGGCGCAAGGTTTTTTTTATTGTTTGTGTTTGCAAACGCTAAGTTCGCAAAGCTTTATCTATAATTAAATTCCAATAAATAAATTCCAAATTCCAATAATCTGAAATCAAAAATCGTTAATCATCAATCTAAAATCTG
>NZ_DHEI01000124.1:2065-14751 GCF_002399805.1 Flavobacterium sp. UBA4854 | reverse complement strand
CAATTATCTAATCTGTCCTTCTCCGTAAACGTACCATTTGTTTGTTACGAGATGTTGAAGGCCGATTGGACCACGTTGATGCAATTTATCGGTGCTTATTGCTAATTCTCCGCCAAGACCAAATTGTCCACCGTCTGTGAAACGGGTTGATGCATTTTGGTAAACCGCTGCTGCATCTATTGATTCCATAAACTGCTGTGCAACATCATTATCTCTGGTAATAATTGCTGCAGAATGACCTCCGCAGTACTTATTAATCATATCAATGGCATGTTCCTGAGAATCGATGGTTCCAATTACGATTTTATAATCTAGAAACTCTTCATACCAAATATCTTCGTTTTCGATTGTTTTGGTATTTTCAAAATTCTCTAAAGATTTATCTACAATCACCTCAACTTTTGCTTCTATTAATGCCTCTATTAACATTGCAACAAAACCTTCAAAATTTGGCAGTTTAGAATCGATTAGAACTTTATCCAAAGCATTACAAGCTGATATTTTAGCTGTTTTAGCATTTAAAATTACTTTTAAAGCCAAATCTGTATCTGCCTTTTCATGAACGTAAACAAAATTATTTCCTCGTCCGCTTACGATTACGGGACAAGTTGCGTGTGCTTTTACAAACTCAATTAGTTTTTCTCCGCCTCTTGGAACAATTAAATCAACTTTTTGAGTTGGTTTTTCTAAAAATGCCTGAGTTTCTGTTCGGTTATAATTCAGATATTCCACCCAGTCTTTTGAAACTCCATTTTCTTCTAGAGCTTTGTGCCAAAGACTTACGATTTTCAAATTTGATTTTAAAGACTCTTTCCCTCCTTTCAATAAAATCTTATTTCCGGATTTAAAGGCAATTCCTCCCGCTTCTATTGTAACATCCGGGCGAGATTCGTAAATAATTAAAATCGTTCCAAAAGCGGCAGTTTTGTTGACCACTTTTATTCCATTATCATGAGTAAAATGAAAACGCTCAACGCCAACGGGATCTTCCTGAGAAGCTAATTGGTTGAGTGATAAAATCATTTCGTCAACTTTATTATCATCTACTTTTAAGCGCTCCTCCATCGCTAAATCTGAGCCGTCATAATCCGCTAAATCTTCCTGATTGGTTAGGATTATCTCATTCCGCTCCTGTTCGACCAGCTTTGCCATAGACCGCAAAACCGCATTGCGTGTTTCAATTGATAATGGTTTCATTTTTTTGGTTTAATTGGTTAATCGCTAATTCGTTTAATCGATTAACCAGTTAAACGATTAAACGAATTAACAGTTATAGGCAAACTTAGTTTTTAAGTTCTTCTAAACTTTCTTTTAAAGCTTTTACAAACGTATCGATATCTACTTTTTTCACAGTTAAAGGCGGTAAAATTCTTAATAGATTTTTATTGTTTGCACTTCCTGTAAAAATGTGTTTTTCGATGATTAATTTCTTTCTTAAAGCTGCTACATCAAAATCAAATTCCACTCCAAGCATTAATCCTTTTCCTTTTACTTGTTTGATTCCGTCAACTTCTTTGATTTTTTCTAAGAAATATGCATAAACTTCATTTACATTTTTCTGTAAATCCAGTTTTTCGATTACATCTAAAACTGCAATTCCTGCTGCACAAGACAAGTGGCTTCCGCCGAAAGTAGTTCCTAATAATCCGAAACTTGCTTCGAATTTTGGAGAAATCAAAATAGCTCCAACTGGAAAACCATTCCCCATTCCTTTTGCAACTGAAATAATATCAGCGTTGATTCCGTGATGTTGGAAAGCGAAGAATTTTCCACTTCTTCCGTATCCTGACTGCACTTCATCTAAAATCAAAACAACATCGTGTTTTTTACATGCTTTTTCTAAAGCCTGGAAAAACTCAGTTGTTCCTTGATCTAAACCTCCAACGCCTTGAATTCCTTCAATAATTACTGCTGTAACATCTCCTTTAGCTAATTCAGCTTCAACTAATTCAATTTGATTTAAAGGTAAAAAAGTAACTACTTGTTGTGCATTAATTGGTGCAACAATTTTTTTATTATCTGTAACCGCAACCGCTGCAGAAGTTCTTCCGTGGAAAGAATTATCAAAAGCCACAACTCTTGATTTTCCGTTGTGGAAAGAAGCTAGTTTTAAAGCATTTTCATTTGCTTCGGCACCAGAACTGCATAAAAACAATTCGTAATCTTCAAGACCTGAAAGTTTTCCTAATTTCTGAGCCAATTCAACCTGCAAAGGATTCTGAATAGCATTCGAATAAAATCCTAAATTATCTATCTGATTCTTCAGTTTTGCTACATAATCCGGTTGTGTGTGTCCGATAGAAATTACACCATGTCCGCTGTATAAATCTAAATATTCTACTCCTTTGTCGTCAATAATTGTACAATCTATTGCTTTTACTGGAGTTATGTCGTATAATGGGTAAACGTTGAATAAGTTCATTTTTGTTTTGTTTATTTTGTTTCAGGTTTCATGTTTCAAGTTACTCACTGAACGTGAAAACTAAAACTTCAAACCTTAAAACTAGTTATGTTTCTTCGTATCTATTTCGAGTCACACACAGAACGTGAAACCTGAAACTTGAAACTTGAAACTAAAAAATTAAAATCCGCTTGGTTTCAAATGTAAACCTGTGGTTTCTTCTAAACCGAACATTAAATTCATGTTTTGAATCGCTTGTCCTGAAGCACCTTTGGTTAAGTTATCTATAATTGATGTTATGAGAACCCGGTTTCCTTTTTTCAATAAACTAATGATACATTTATTCGTCTGTACCACTTGTTTCATGTTGATGTTTGTTGTGGTAACAGTTACGAAAGGTTGATCTTTATAGAACTCTTCGTATTTAGAAACCAATTGCTCCAAACTATCATCACATAATGTATAAAGCGTTGCAAAAATTCCTCTTGGAAAATCTCCCCTATTCGGAATAAAAAGCAATTCGCTATCAAAATCATCCTGCAACTGAACTAAACTTTCTCCAATTTCACCTAAATGCTGGTGCTCAAAAGCTTTATAATGCGACATATTATTATTTCTCCAACTAAAATGAGAAGTTTCTGAAAGACTTACTCCTGCTCCTGTACTTCCGGTAGTGGCATTGATATGAACATCATTATTTAACAAATTATGTTCTGCTAAAGGCAATAAAGCCAATTGAATAGCAGTTGCAAAACAACCTGGATTCGCGATATAATTTGCTTTTTTGATTTCCGCTTTATTAATTTCAGGCAATCCGTAAACAAAATCTTTTCCTTCGAAATGGGCATCTTTATTCAGCCTGAAATCATTTCCTAAATCAATGATTTTGGTATGACTCGCAAACTGATTTTCTTTCAAAAATGAAATTGATTTTCCGTGACCTAAGCACAAGAAAACAACATTCACATTCGGATTGATTTCAGCTGTGAAATTCATTTCAATATCGCCCATCAAATCGTTGTGCGCTACAGAAAGTGGTTTTCCAGCATTGGTTGTACTGTAAACAAAATCGATGTTTACTTTTGGATGATACATTAAAATTCTGATGAGTTCTCCAGCCGTGTAGCCCGAACCACCAATAATTCCGACATTAATCATGATCTAATTTGTTTACAGATGAGAATATGTTTTGTGCATTTCCTAAAATCTTGATAAATCCTTTTGCATCGTCAGATGTCCAAGCATTGTTCATTTCTCCGTATTGACCAAAACCTGTATTCATCAAATCGTTTTTAGATTCAATTCCGTCAAGTGAGAAATGATATGGTTTTAATGAAACTGTAACCGTTCCATTTACTGTTTTTTGTGTGTCTTGCAAGAAAGTTTCAATATTTCTCATAACAGGATCTAAGAACTGACCTTCGTGGAACAACATTCCATACCAGTTTCCTAATTGCTCTTTCCAATATTGTTGCCATTTTCCAAGAGTGTGTTTCTCTAATAAATGGTGTGCTTTTATGATAATTAACGGAGCTGCAGCTTCAAAACCAACTCTTCCCTTAATTCCGATAATTGTATCTCCAACGTGAATATCTCTACCAATTGCATAAGCACTTGCCAGTTTTTCAAGAGCCACAATATTGTTTGATGGTTTATCTGTTTTTCCGTTTAAACCAACTAATTCTCCTTGTTCAAAATGAAGTGTTACTTTTTCTTCTCCTTCTTTTTGTAATTGTGAAGGATACGCTTCACTTGGCAATGGCTGACTTGAAGTTAAAGTTTCTTTTCCTCCAACACTTGTTCCCCAAAGTCCTTTATTGATAGAATATTGTGCTTTTTCCCAAGAATAGTGAACTCCGTTTTGAGCCAAATAATCCACTTCTTCTTGTCTTGATAATTTTAAATCTCTAATTGGAGTAATGATTTCGATTTCTGGAGCAATAGTTTGGAAAATCAAATCGAAACGGATTTGGTCGTTTCCTGCACCAGTACTTCCGTGAGCGATTGCAGTTGCTCCTACTTTTTTAGCGTATTTAATTGCTTCAATTGCTTGAAAAACACGCTCTGCACTTACTGATAATGGATATGTATTATTTTTTAATACATTTCCGAAAATCAGATATTTTATAGCTTTATCGTAATATTTGTCTAAAATTGTTAAGTTGGCATGCTGTGCGCTTCCTAACTCATAAGCTCTTTTTTCAATAGCTGTTAATTCTTCAGCAGAAAATCCTCCTGTGTCAACAAGAACAGTGTGAACTTCGTATCCTTTTTCATTTTTTAAATATTTCAAACAATACGAGGTATCTAATCCTCCGCTATAAGCTAATACTACTTTTTTCATTTTTTATAATTTTGGCTAATACTTTCGTATTTAGCAGTTTGAGATTTCTTTTTGATTAAATTTTGAATAAAAAAATAAATGACAATATTTTGTTTAAGAATAAAGCCTGTTTGATTTTTTTAAGTCTGCTCAAAACAGCCTCATTAAAAGGATGTCTCGGCGGTGTTTTTTGTTTTTCTTTTGGGTCGTATAACATTCCTGTACAAAGGCACATTTTGTTTTCTTTGCTTTGTAAAATCGGGAAGTTAGTACAGGTTTTACAACCCGCCCAAAAACTTGGATCGGTTGTTAATTCTGAGAAAGGAACTGGTTTATATCCAAGTTCAGAGTTAATTTTCATAACTGCCAAACCAGTTGTAATACCAAAGATTTTAGCATCTGGAAATCTTTTCAAAGAATAATCAAAAACTTTCGATTTTATCTTTTTTGCCAAACCATGACTTCTATAATCTGGATGCACAATTAATCCAGAATGAGCAACAAATTTTCCGTGCTGCCAGCTTTCTATGTAACAAAAACCAGCAAACTTTCCATCAGCCAAAGCAATCATTGCATCACCGTTTGCCATTTTTTTCTGAATGTACTCAGGAGTTCTTTTAGCAATCCCCGTACCTCTTAACAAGGCAGATGATTCTATCGTATCGCAAATTTCTTGTGCGAATTTGAAGTGTTCTTCCTGGGTAACAACAATAGAGATCTTCATTTCAATAATTGAAGTTAGAGTTAAAAATTAAAGCATATTGATTCGCTTGAAATCCAGAATTGAATCCAATAAAATTAAGCATAAAAGAAGTAACATTCTCAAAATCAAAACATTGATTAAGAAAATTCACAAAATAATAAATACTTTTAGGATGTGTTTGTCCAATGGACAAATTATGTGATTTCAAAATGAAAAATGGATATGAATAAATATACGGCTATAAAACTCAGTGAACACTATAGAGATAGTGTCCGTACTTCGGGAGAAGTAATCGGTGAGTTTGTCCGTGACAAAGAAGTTATATGTAAACTTATTTTATTCATCGGTGCAAAAGTACATTATTTTTTTATTTCCAAAACAAAAAATTTAAATTCTAACATTTTTTTTACGTTTTGTGAATATACAGAAAAACAAAACCCGATAATTATTTCTAATTATCGGGTTTTAAATACTTTACAAAAGTAAAATTACTTTTTCGTAAACTGCATAACTTGACCGTTTCCTAAGATCGTCATGTCGAAACCAGTTTTAGCTTCGTTAAATTTAAATTTTAATCCAGCTCTAGGCGATTCAAAAGTATCTTTTTCATTTGGAACAGGATCTAAAGAAAAATTCGGATAATTTGGAAGTTCAGCTGTTAAAACACTATTTCTGTCAACCAAATTAATCGTTAAAGGAGATTTAGCCGTAACATAATTACCTAAATAACCATCTATAATAATCGCTTTTTCTACTTTACCCGTTCCTGCAGTCCAAACATTATTAGATTCATTATTATCAGGAAAAACATGATCAGGATCCAAAATAATACTTTCAATTTCTTCTGTAGAATTATGTTTAAATGACCAGCTGTTATTACGTTGCCAAATTTCTACTGGTAGATTAACTCTCGTCACTTTTCCGCTTTTTGTTTTCACATCTAAAACAATTGGCATTGGCATTTTATCAAAATTCTCAACTGTAATAATCACTCCTTTTGAAGGGTCATTTTTTACATATTTAATTGAATTGATTCCTTGATCGAATCTCCAATTATTTACATACCAGCTTCTCCAGAACCAGCTTAAATCTTCACCAGCAACATTTTCCATCGTTCTAAAGAAATCATCAGGTTGAGGATGTTTATAAGCCCAACGCTCAATATAAGTTCTAAAAGCAGTATCGAAACGTTCTTTTCCTAAAACTTGCTCTCTTAAAAGAACAAGACCAGCACTTGGCTTAAAATAACACAACATGCCAATATTCTTTTCTTTCATGTTATCAGGAGAACTCATGATAGTCTCTAAATCTGGACGCGTGAAAGATTCTGCTTCTTGGTGTAAATCTGTTGGCTGCTCTTTGTACTCACCGTTATTAAATGCAGCAGTACTTAGTGAATTAATAAATGTATTGAATCCTTCGTCCATCCAAGCAAATAATCTTTCATTTGAACCCACAATCATTGGAAACCAGATATGTCCAAATTCGTGATCTGTAACTCCCCAAAGATCTTGTCCTTTAGATTTCCATCCGCAGAAAACAATTCCAGGATATTCCATTCCTCCTTCATTTCCAGCTACGTTTGTAGCTGCTGGATAAGGATATTCAAACCATTGTTTAGAATAGTGCTCAATTGAAGCTTTTACATATTCTGTAGAACGGCCATAAGCACCTTGCCCATCGCTTTCAACAGGATAAGCAGATAATGCTAAAGATTTTTTACCGCTTGGAAGGTTAATTTTTGCACCATCCAAAATGAACGCAGGAGATGATGCCCAAGAAAAATCACGTGCATTTTTAATTTTATAATGCCATGTTTTTTCAGTTCCTGAATTATTGTTTGCTGTTGCATTAACCTCATCAGCAGTACGAATCATAACTGTTTTGTCGCTATTAGCCGCATCTTTATATCTTTTTAATTGTTCGGCAGAAAACACTTCCTGACCGTTCAACAATTCTCCTGAAGCTACAACATAGTGATTTGCAGGTACAGTAAGTTTTACATCAAAATCACCATATTCTAAATAAAACTCAGAAGCGCCTAAATACGGAGCAGTATTCCAACCTCTCACATCATCATACACGCACATACGTGGGTACCATTGTGCAATTGTGAAGATTTTTCCATTTTTGGTTTCTAAAACCCCCATTCTATCAGATCCTTCGAAAGGCGCGATGAAAGAGAATTCGATCTTAATTTTTACAGAACCTCCTTTTGCAGCTAATTCCTGAGGAAGAAAAACCTGCATTCTTGTATCTGTAACTATGTATTTAGCAATTGTCTCTGTTTTAGTTTTTCCTCCAGAAATCACTTTTACAGATTTAATTTTGTTTCCGCCATCAAAAACTTGTCCTTGCGCTCCGTTACGGCTTCCTGTCAAAGGCACAACAGCGTTTCCTCTAGAATCGTCTTTAAATAAGTTTTGATCTAAATTCAGCCAAAGAAATCCCAGTTTTTCGGGACTATTATTCGTATAAGTAATTTCATCTGTACCTACAATCTCGTTTGTAGTTGCATTTAATTTTGCCGTAATCTGATAATCGGCTCTGTTCTGCCAATATTCTGCTCCCGGTTGACCGCTAGCAGTACGAGTTGTCGTACCATTTTTTGTATAAAAATGAGGACCAAAGGCATCATGATAACTATAATTGTTTACCGGATTTGTTGTTGTCGCCTGCGTAGTTTGCTGCGCCCAAACTGAAGAAATCCCAAAAAATAAAGCCGCGGTTAAAATGGCTTTTGCAGATTGCTTTTTCATATTTTTTAGCTGTTTATGTAGCAAATTAATGAAAAAAAAAGCTATTCACAGAGAAATTTTAAAACATAAATTTAATTTTAGCAAAATTTTATCAATAAAATAATTTAAGCCTTTTTCTTAAAAAACTAGATTTTATAAAATATATTTACATCTCTAGAAAAATCATTCATTTTATATTCAACATTGTGACTACAACTATTTCAAATTCAATATTAAAAGCTTCGATCAATCATGCTGGAGCGGAATTATTCTCTATAAAGGACAAACAAGACAATGAATATATCTGGGAAGGCAATCCTGATTTTTGGGGTAAACACTCCCCTGTTCTTTTTCCAATTGTGGGAACTTTAAAAAACAATACTTATAAAATCAACGGAAAAGAATATCATTTGCCTCGTCATGGCTTTGCAAGAGATATGGAATTTTCTTTAATTGAAAAAACTGAAAACAAAGCTATTTTCTCTCTTAAATCTTCCGAAGAAACATTAGAAAAATATCCTTTTGAATTTGAATTACAGCTTATTTACACACTTAAGGAAAGCACATTAGAACTAGAATACAAAGTAATCAATTACGGCAAAGAAAAAATGCCTTTTTCGATTGGTGCACATCCTGCAATTGCACTTCCAAACAATTTTGAAGGTTATGCTTTTCAATTCGAAAAAGAAGAAAACTTAAAATACTATCTTCTTGAAAACGATTTGATTTCATCTAAAACTAAAGTTTTAGAAACAAAAAACAATTTAGTTGCTTTAAATTATGAGCTGTTTAAAAATGATGCTTTGATATTTAAAACTTTAGAATCAAAATCGCTAACTATTTTGAATAATTCAAAACCTTATGTAAAAGTTGATTATAAAGATTTTCCAAGCTTAGGAATCTGGACAAAAGAAAATGCACCATTTATCTGTATTGAACCTTGGTTAGGCTATTCTGATACCGAGGAAAACACAGGTGATTTATACCAAAAAGAAGGAATTTTGACATTGGATACAAATAAAGATTTCAGTGCAAAATTTAGTATTACCATATTATAATAAACAAAATGTTAGATTTTAACTTTACGCCATTTCCAATAATAGAAACTGAGCGTATAATTCTAGACAGAATTACCGACAAAGATGTAGAAGAAGTTTTTAAACTGCGTTCTAATCCTGAAACCATGAAATATATTCCGAGACCTTTAGTAAAAAATCACGAAGATGCCTTGGAACATATCCAAATGATTAATGAAAAAATTGAAAGCAATATTGGAATAAATTGGGGGATCAGACTTAAAGACGATCCTAAATTATTAGGAATTATTGGCTATTACAGAATACAACCCGAAAATTACCGAGCTGAAATAGGTTATATGCTTTCACCAGATCATCATGGAAAAGGAATTATGCCAGAAGCCGTTAATCGACTTATAAAATATGGATTTGAAGATCTAAAACTCCACTCAATAGAAGCTGTTATTGATCCAGAAAATTATGCGTCTGAAAAGGTCTTACAAAAATGTGGTTTTGTTAAAGAAGCTCATTTAAAAGAGTCAGAATTTTGGGAAGGAAAATTTCTTGACAAGGTAATTTACTCATTACTAGAAAAGTAGAATTTATTCTTGTTAAAATAATCTTACACACAATAGTTATAAAGCATTATACGTTATATTTGCGCTCGAAATTAGCTACAATAGCTATTTTGAATTCCAAAAACTTTATGAAAAAAATACCTGCCCTACTTGTTCTTTTAGTCAGCATTCAATTACAAAGCCAGACATTTGTAAAATTTAACGGAGCAACTGCATTACTTGCAATTCCAAATATTGGTATAGAAACCAGTATCGGAGAAAAAACCACTTTTAGCGCCGATGTAATGGCTTCTTTCTGGGAATCATTCAACGGAAATAACCCAATGAAATTTGTCACCGTGACCCCAGAAATCCGTTATCATTTTAAAGAAAAATATAATGGTTTTTATGCTGGAGCACATATTGGAGCTGATAAATACGAATTGCAAAAATGGAATTATTGGGATACTAATAAGTACGAAGATGGTTTCGGTTATAGAATTGGAGCTACAGTTGGTTACAATTTAAAACTAAGTGATAAATTTTTACTTGACTTTTTTGTTGGCGGTGGATGGCACCAAGGATTTTATAAAGGATACTATAACGACGGAACTCCCGGAAGATACGAAAAAGCACCGAATTACAACAAGAGTGGAGAATGGCTTCCGTACCGCGGAGGTGTAATGATTTCTTACAAATTATAAAACTCAGCTTAATTTAGGAAGTGTTTTAATGTAAAGTTCTTCTACTTTTTTACGAGCCCAATCTGTTTTTCTTAAAAAAGTAAGACTTGATTTCACACTCGGATTTGAGGTAAAGCATTTAACAGGAATTAATTCTCCTAAAGTATCAAAACCATAATAATTTACCAGAGTTTCGACAATTTTTTGAAGTGTAATTCCGTGTAATGGATCTTTAGATTGGTTTTGCATTTTTATACTTTTTTTTTTAAATAATATCAAAAGACCGTACTTTTCAGTACGGTCTTCTTTTTTTGCAAAATTACTAAAATAGAATTTTACGTTAATCAAATAAAGAATAAATTAGAATATGAATTTAAATCCTACAGAAATTGGAGATGTCAAGTTTGGATTACTTCCACCTAATGCTGTATTGTAGTAAGAATCAACATTCGCTACATGAGCTAATCCAAAATTTGTGACAGTTGTTTTCTCTCCATTCTCTGGTTTTAAAGTTGTAGAAGTAAAGTTTGCTAAATCATAAGAAAACTCAACAGAGAAATTCTTAGTAACAAAATAATCAAAACCTCCTGATACAGATAAACCAATTTGATTTACCTTTAAGTCACTTTCCTTTTCTTTACCAGTAATGACCGGTATTGCTGCCTGTCCGAAGAAATACAACGAACCAGCTACATTCCAATATTTTCTAACTAAAGGCTGGAAAACAAATAAATCTGTTTTGGCAAGTGTTTTAACATCTGGACTCCCATTTTGATATCCATCAGATTTAATATTGATATAACCAATTCCTGCTCCAACTGCAACAGATGGAGTAACAAATGTTCCAACTATTGGTAATACCGATATACTTGTCCCTTTAACATCTCCACTTTTAGTTTGCTGGTAACCAAATTGAGAAGTAGCAAACCAAGCTCCTTTTAATCCTTGAGACGAATCTTGAGCTTTAGCTGTTAGACCGATTAATACCATACTCACTAGTGTAACAATCTTTTTCATTTTATTTTGTTTTTTAAATTACAGGACAAACTTATTGTTAAGCTTTTGCCTTCGAACTGATTTAAATCATAGATTAAAAAAAATCTTTAATTATCTTTAACCGCTACAATTTCTTTCGATTTTGTCTTACATTTGCAACCATGATAAAATCAGTTAACATACTTAACAAAAGAGCCAGATTCGATTACGAGATAATCGATACTTATACTGCTGGAATTGTTTTGGCAGGAACAGAAATTAAATCTATACGTCTAGGAAAAGCAAATATTACCGAAAGCTTCTGCGAGTTCAGCGGGATGGAACTTTTTGCTATTAATACATATATTGAAGAATATTCTTTTGGAAATCAATTCAATCATAAATCGAGAAGCGAAAGAAAATTACTTTTAAATAAAAAAGAATTAAAGACACTTCATAAAAGCGTACAAGCAAAAGGACTAACTATTATTCCTTTGAAACTATTTACAAATGAAAAAGGATTAGCCAAATTGCAGATTGGCCTTTGCAAAGGAAAGAAGAACTACGACAAGCGTGAATCTCTAAAAGAGCAAGATACTAAACGAGACTTAGACCGTATTAAAAAAGCTTATAATTAAAAGAAATTTAATTTCCTTATAATGACCTTTTTATAATATTTTATCGTTATTTTTATTACAAAATAATTTAACTGTAAAATATGAAAAAGTACTTCGTTTTGTTTTTCGCTATTTTGGCATTTTCAAGTTGTGGCAGTAATACTTCTATTGTAAACAGCTGGAGAGATCCTGATGTAACCATCACTCAGGAACATTTCAAGAAAGTTTTAGTTGTAGCTTTGGTCAAGGACGAAGCTTCGAGACGAATTACAGAAAATAGAATTGCAGCAAGCAATCCAATATTTAAGACTTCTTACCAATACTTAGATGCAACTTCACAATTGTCACAAGAACAGAAACTAAAGGTTTTACAAGATGAAGGTTTTGATGGCGTAATCAGTATGCGATTAGTCAGCAAAGAAAAAGAAGTTAATTATGTTCCTGGCACTTACACTGGAATGTATTATGGTGGATTTGACGGAATGTACACAGGAATGTATGGTTATGGATTTGGGAATTGGTACGGAATGTACTCGCCTAATTTCTACGACCCTGGATATTATCAAGAAACTACATCTTATATGGTAGAAACCAATGTATTTTCGTTAAAACAAAACAAGCTAATCTGGACAGGAACAACAGAATCTCAATATGTTACCGATTTAGGACAAAC
>NZ_DHEI01000124.1:0-1850 GCF_002399805.1 Flavobacterium sp. UBA4854 | reverse complement strand
TAAAAAATTGACTATTTTTGTCAAGACTAAATTTATCATTAAATGAAATCGCTTTTAAAAAATGCTAGAGAACAAAAAGGATTAAAAACTCGCGAGTTAGCACAGCTTGCCGGTATTGATCAGGCTTTGATCAGCAAATTTGAATCTGGCACTCGAAAACCCACCAAAGATCAGATAATCAAACTTTCCCAGCTACTAGAAATTGATTACGAAACTTTAATGATTGCGTGGCTTAAAGAAAAGATTCTTTATGAAATTGGTGATGATGATCTTGCTTTGAAAGCATTAAAAGTCGCAGAAGATGAAATCAAATACAATAAAACGGTTTCGAATCTTAAATTATCTACTTCGTTAGAGAAAATCCTAAAAGAAATTGATTTTTTAAAAGAAAAACTAGACTCTTTTCGCCAATTTGACAGCTTTAAAATTAAACAAGCTCTCGAATTAGAATATACTTTTGAAAGTAATAGAATTGAAGGAAATACAATGACTCTTCGTGAAACCGATATGGTTATCAATGAAGGTTTGACAATTTCTGGAAAAAGTATGCGGGAACATTTGGAAGCCATTAATCATCAAGAAGCTATTGGTTTTATAAAAGAATTAATGAATAAAAGCAATTCGTTAAATGAGCGTGATCTTTTGTCTATTCATAATTTAATACTTCGAGGAATCATCCCAGAAGATGCTGGACGTTACAGAAAAGTTCAGATCATGATACAAGGAAGTACTCATATGCCTCCCCAAGCTTTAATGGTTCCTCAAGAAATGGAGGAATACTTTATTTGGTACGAAATCAATAAAAATAAATTGCATCCTGTTATCCTTGCAGCCGAAATGCATGAACGTTTAGTTACTATCCATCCTTTTATTGATGGAAATGGCCGAACTTCGAGATTAATAATGAATTTAATTCTAATGCAAAAAGGTTATCCGATAGCCAACATTAAAGGAGATTATGAAAATCGAATGCAGTATTATCAAACCTTAGAAATAGCGCAAACTAAAAAAGACAAGGAAGACTTCTTTCTCTTTATTGCTCAAAGAGAAAAAGAAAGCCTAGAAAGATACATTTCAATTCTTACTCAATAGAAAAAGCCCGTTTAAAAACGGGCTTCTTATTAATTTTTATCTTCTAATAAAGGAACAAATCTAAATTCTCCAAATTCATGTTTTTCGAATTGAGTTTCATTTTTCCTGATTAATAAGGTCATAATCTGAACATCTTCTCCAAGTGGAATAACAAGTCTTCCTCCTATTTTTAATTGAGCCATTAACGGCTGAGGAATAAATGGTGCACCCGCCGTAACTATAATACTGTCAAACGGAGCAAAATTTGGAAGTCCTTTATATCCATCTCCAAAAGTAACGTGCTTTGGACGAATATTTAATTTTGGAAAAAGATTCGATGTTGTCTTAAATAATTCACTTTGCCTTTCAACTGTATAAACTTTAGCGCCAAGCATAAACAAAACAGCCGTTTGGTAACCAGAACCAGTCCCAATTTCTAAAACTTTGTGATCTCTTTTTACTTCTAATAGCTGTGATTGAAAAGCAACCGTATACGGCTGCGAGATAGTTTGACCCGCTCCAATAGGAAAAGCCTTATCTTGATAAGCATAATCTTCAAAACTTGAATTCAAAAAAAGGTGTCTCGGGATTTTTTTTATCGCATCAAGCACTGCTTTATCAGTAATTCCTTTTTGCTCTAAAGTAGTTACTAATTGATTACGAAGTCCTTGATGTTTGGCAGTATCTTTCAAAATGAGTAGGTTTTATTTTCGCAAAAATAAGAAAACAAATTATCAAAAGTCAACTACTTTTTTATGATTTAATTTCTATTTTTGATT
>NZ_DHEI01000104.1:9761-13228 GCF_002399805.1 Flavobacterium sp. UBA4854 | reverse complement strand
GAACGAGACAATGCACGATGTGCCGGAACAGCACCGTCAAATGTCAAATTAAAATTTTGAGGTGTATATCCAGAAATTTGCGTTGGAATATCGGCAACTAAAGTGTTCGGCAACAATTCTCCGTCATCTAACATTGCACCATATAAAAGCGGTTTTAAAATACTTCCTGTACTTCTTGGCGCATCAATAATATCAACATCTTTTTGATGATCTGCATCTGCTGGAGAATTTCCAACATAACTCATTACATTTCTACTCTGAACATCGATTACCAAAATAGCTAGATTATGAACTTCATTCTGCTTATACTGATTGTAATAATATCTAGCAATTTGATTAACACGATTTTGTAAAGCATAATCAATTGTAGTTTTTACTCTTGTTCCCTCTTCATTTTTCGCCACTCTCTGCAACAAATGTGGTGCTATTTGAGGCAGATCGTATGGCTTTTGAGGAAGAGGTTCTTCTATAGATAGTTCGTACGTCTGTTTGTCTATTATTCCTTCCTGATGCAGTTTTAATAAAAGACGGTTTCTTTTATTCAATAATTTTATTTGATTTTTTCCCGGATAAATTAAACTTGGCGCATTCGGCAAAACTGCTAAAACTGCATTTTCTGCCCAAGATAATTGATTGGACTGAACACCAAAATAACGCCATGAAGCCATTTCTAATCCCACAACATTTCCCCCAAATGGTGCATGTGCGGCATACATTTCTAGAATTTCATTTTTAGAATAGCCTAATTCTAGTCTCGTCGCGAGAATAATTTCAATTAGTTTTTCAAAATAGGTTCTATTTTTTCCTTTTCGGGAAAGTCTGATTACTTGTTGCGTCAGTGTACTTCCGCCTCTAACCACTTTTCCTGCTTTTCTGTTTTGTTTAAAAGCATTAATCATCGCGCCAGGATTAAAACCGGGATGTTTGTAGAAATATTCATCTTCAAAATAAACAATGCATTTTTTGAACTTGTCTGGAACACTGTCTTGCGCAGGGAAACGCCATTGTCCATCTCGGGCAATTTTAGCTCCAAGAAGTTCTCCTTCTTTGCTTTCTATTACGGTCGAATACGGTTCTTTGAACAAAGTTCGAGGTATCGAAAAATAGTAAATCAGCAAGAGCAGAAATGCAATTGCTGATTTTATTTTATTTCTTTTAATCCAGTTTATGATGCGTTGGAAAAACGCTTTAATTTTATTTTTCAATGCTTGTTTTTTTAACCGCAAAGGCGCAAAGTAATACGCTAAGTTCGCTAAGTTTTTTTTAAAGCCACAGATTACACAGATTAATACAGATTTAAAACCCTTTTAATCCGTACAATCTGTGGCTAAAAAACTTTATTTCACCACCTCAACCCAGAATCCTTTTGTTCTTGCTAAGAATGTATTATCATACATTGCTTCACATTGCAATCCAGGTAAATAATAATTCCCTAAATACGATGCATTTAACAGAATTCTAAAAACTTTTGTTTCTCTGGCTTTCAATCCGAAATAGAAATTTGTTCTATCGTCTCGAATATCAATATAATCGGCAATATTGTTTACCGCATCTCCATAATCTGTGAAACGAGTATTTACAATTTCGAATCCTGAAGGTAGAATTTGAGATAACGCCACGTTTTGAACACTTTCTCCTCTTTGATTTTTAATCGTAACCTCTGCAACAAATTCAGTTCCTTGATTAATTTTTGAAACATTGATTACGCTTCCTTTTCTATTTTTGAAAACAATAGAAGCTGTAACATCACTCTGAACTGCATTTTCTTGTCCGATTGGTAAAATTCCTGTGTTTAATACACGAACATAAACCGTATTAGCTTTATTGTTTTTCAACGTAATACTGTTTGCCCCCGAAGCAACAGACAAACTGCGATCTGCAACCGATTTACCTGTGTTTATTGTCTCTCCTTTTCCGTTTTTACTGAATTGAATATTGATTCCTTTTGGACCATTACTCACTGCAAATTTCGACATCGCATACAAACAATAAGCCGTTGTCTGGGTACTCATCCATTGATTAGCCGACATTTCTTTAGCCAATTTCGTTGCTGTTACAAACGCCTTTTGTTTTTGATCTAATAAAAGCATCGTTTCTAATGCCATTGCTCTATTTCTTTCGCTTGAACCATAATAGTAATAACTGTAGCCATCTGAACTTCCATCAATGCTGGTTTTCAAGAATAAACTTTGTCCCGCCGATTTTTGACCTGCTAAAACATAAGCCGCTGCCAAACGAAGCATACTTTCGTTCGAGATACCTTTTGTTTCACGTAATCTGTTCATTGCTGATAAATCGGCATTTCCAGCTAAAGCTAAAGTATACAAACGATAAGCCTGAGCTAAATCATTTCCATATTTTGGTTCAAATCGCCATTGTTTCGCTTCTTTCTGCTGATAACCTAACCATTTCGATTTGAAATTAATTGGCAATACATATCCTTTTTTCTCTGCTTCGATCAAGAAATGTCCAGCATACGAAGTTCCCCAATCGTCTGCAATTGCATTTCCTTGCCAGTAAGGCATTCCTCCATTTGGTAATTGGAAATTACCCAATCTTGCAATTCCGGCCGCAATGTTTTTCTGAATCAGTTCTTTTCGTTTTGCGTCAATATCTGCTACATCGCCTAAATACAATTGTGGGAAAACAGATGAAGTTGTCTGTTCTACACATCCATGTGGATACTGAATCAAGAATTGTAATCTTCCGTTCAAATTCATAGATGGCATTGACGAAACTTCTAATCTTGCTTTATTACTTCCTGCAATTCCAAATGTTTTCCATGAAATTGTTTTAGTGCTATTTGGCGTTAAAACAACATCTGTAAAAGTACTTGTAACCGGATTCGGATTTGTCATATCAATTTCAACATCATAAACCGATTTCTCGCTTCCAGATGTTGCAATTACCTGAACTTTTGCAATTCCAGTAGCAGATCCGACAACCAAATTAAAGTAAGCCATTTTTTCATCTGGCTGTGCAAAATTTAAGCTTTGAACCGCACTTCCCATTACTTTTAATCCATTGCTTGTTTTTACCTGAATTGAAACATTTTTGATCTTGTTTTCAGTTGCAAAAACCGTTACAGGCAATGTTACTTTTTCTGAAGGCGAAATTTTTCTTGGTAACGAAGCCAAAACCATCAACGGACTCTTAACTTGAGTTGCTTTTTCAACGCTTCCATAAGCACTTGTATTTGCATCTCCTGCCACAACCATTGTTCTAACAGAACCGATATATTTTGGCAGTTTTAATTCGTGCGATTTTGTTTCTCCTTTTCCTAATTTAAAAGGTCCGTAGTACAATACAACAGGTTTAAAACGGTTGGCTTTTTTAGCTTTTCCTCCGCCTAAATCTTGATCACCACCAATACTGAAAATCTGATTTATTTTCCCGCCATAAGCGCCAATTACATCATCGTAAATGTCCCAAGTTTTTACACCTAAAGCTTCACGAACATAGAAACT
>NZ_DHEI01000104.1:3068-9455 GCF_002399805.1 Flavobacterium sp. UBA4854 | reverse complement strand
TACATACGAATTGGCGAATCGTTTTTGGTCGAAGCATGAGGTTGCAACAAAGTAATATTAAAATATACATTTGGTGCCATTGCTCCTGTAATTGGAACCTCAACTTTAGTTTCTCCTTTTTTAGTCTCAGCCCAAATAGTCTGCACTACTCTTGATCCGTTTTCTATTGAAATTAAAGCGCGTCCACCTTCACTTGAAGGGAAAGATATTTGTGCTTTTTCTCCAACTTCATAATTTTTCTTATCGGTAGAAAAAACTAACATATTAGCAGTTGAAGCATCTCTATTACGTGTTTTTCCAGACCAGATTGGCCAGTCAATATTTACTGTCAATGAGGCCGCATGACCATCTTCCTGATCGGCAACACGAATTAAATAACGTCCCCATTCTTCGTCTGTCAAAGCAAACTGAAAACTTCCTTTTCCGCTTGAATCGGTATTGATTACAAAAGTTTTGTACGAAGTAGTTGCATTCGACGAGTTATAATTTGATAAATTATCGCTTGAAGAATCCCACCACCATCTCCAGTCTACTTTGTAAACTCGTACTTCGAGATTACGAACTGATTTTGGCCTTCCGTTTTCATCAACCGTTACTACATCAAAACGATTGTTTGTTCTCGTTTCTAGCATGCTGTACTTGTTCAATTCTGGCGTTTTTAGTCCAACGTAGGTTTTGTACGGAGAATAAGTCGTTGACATTACATCTGTACTGAAATCTCCTCCTTCTTCATACACTTTTGTAATGAATGAAGCGCGAAGCATTCCTGGCGCCTGACCTTGTAATCTTGGCTGAATGTTTACCGATGCTTTTCCGTTTTCGTTTAATTTTCCTGAAAAAACATTAATTTCTTCTGTGCTGAATTGACGAGCTAAATCATCAAAAGTATATTTTTCATAACCTTTAAATGTTGTACTTTGTTGAGAGAATTTAGCCTGCATTTCTACATTCAAATTCTTTGCAATTGCACCGTGCAACCATGTTACCTCAAGATTATCAGTATTTGGATACGAAGCCGAAAGTGTTTTTCTACTAAAGGTATTTTTGATTTTTAAACGATTTGGTTTAATCGTTTCAATCTTAATGCTCTTATAGAATTTTGCGCCTCCAACGCTTACCATTGCTTCCCAGTTTCCTGTTGGCGCATCTTGATTGGTTGGAACTATAAAAGCATAATGGTTTAGATCATTTGTTTTTTGAACGGTTTGATAAACTGTTTTACCATTCGGATCGTTTAATCTGAATTTGATTGGATGCGATTTCGGAAGTTTATTCGCAGCATCATTCAAAATAAATGACAGATATAGATTATCTCCCGGACGCCAAACGCCTCTTTCTCCGTAAATAAATCCTTTTAAGCCTTTTTGTAAAGTCTCTCCGGCAACATCAAAATTACTAACAGACAATGAAAGTCCGTCATCCAGTTTTACGTAAGTCGACTGATCGCCTAAAGTTACAATTGCGAAATAGGCAAATTTATCCAATTGGAAAGATGCAATACCTTCGCTGCTTGTTGCTTCTGTTGCAATTTTTTGTTGTTGGAAGTTGTATAAATCTACTCTTGCGTTTGAAACTGGCTCAGTTGTAACGATATTGTTTACAGCAAACAAGTACGATTTATTTTCGCCTCTTTTTGCAATAACTCCTAAATCTGAAGCTAAAATATTAGTTGCAATTCTGGCATTATAATAGTAAGAACCTGTACAAGGATCCTGACTTTCTCTCCAGTCGTAATCGTCATAATAGTAATAATCGTCGTAAGAGTTTCCGCTGTAGTTTACATCATTTTCATCCACTTCTTCCTCCTCAGCTTCATCGTCATTTCCTTCTGAAGTTTCACATTTGTATAATGAATATTTCTTTTTGTAAACAAACTCTACTCTGTAAATTGCTCCCGGTTCTGGTTTAATGATTTTAGATAAATCTAAAGCATACGTATTCCATTTAGAGAGATTTACGAGCGTACTTTCTTTTAAATTCAGTGTTGTTTTTGCAATTGGCTGGGCGACTTTCTTGAGATTTTGCCCGCCGTTTAATTCATTGTATTGAAGAAATTGCAGAATGTTATTTTTGTAGATTTTGTACACCTTAACATCTACAGCACTCAGATTTACAGCTTCAAAATTTAATTTTAAATTGTTTGAACTTGGCAGAATCGTTCCGTTTTTAATAAAACGAACATTGGGTTTTATCTGATCAAAAGAAATTTTCTCAGAATAATTGTTTTCCAGTTTTTTGCCATATTGGCTTTCTATTCCTTGAAAAACTTCCAATAATAATTCGCCCGTAACAACTTGTTCTGGTTCTTCGTCTGGCACATATTCAACAGCATCTTCTACAACTGCGGCGGCAGAATCAACTGCCACTGCAGCAGAATCGACTACAACTGCTGCGGAATCTACAGCTACTGCAACTGGTTCTTCTGCAACTACTGTTACAGTCTTTTCTTTTTTAGGTGCATTTTGATTCGTAAAATATACTTTTAGTAAATTTCCTTGTGTAGAAAATTTCAAATTATTGGTATTCTGAATCGAAACCAATCCAGCAAAATCCTGACCTTTTTCTAAAGGCTCGGAGAAATTAATTAAAACCTGCTGATTGTTTCCATCTGGAATTTCAACTTTTATGATTTTAAATTCGTTGATACTTGTAATCGGAAAATCGATTTGTCCTTTCTGATCGATGTCGAAATCATTTCCGTCATATATAATTTCTAAATTCGAAGCTTCTGACTGGCGCTGAATACTATCTATTATAAAATGAAATTCTTTTCCTGAAGACACATTTTTATCGAACTTAATCTTAAGATCGCTTCCGTTATGTTTAGCTTTAACCAGCTTAATGGCGGTTTCCAAATCAATATTATCAGCAGTCTTTAACGTACAGTTTAAATATTGATATTCTTTGCTGTACGACTGCACATCGCCAGTATTGATGGTAAAATCCTGTTTAACGGTTTTAACTGTAAAGTTGAATTTAGAAAGTTCTTTTTCTTTCTCTTTAGGAATGGCTGTCAGCTTATCTAAGTTTAAAGTAACTTGATATTCGGTTCCCATTTTAAGTTTTTTCTCTGGAATAAAAGCTAAAGTATTTGTTGAAAGTGCAATAACTTTTCCGTGAACACTTGGCGAAATATCAAACAAATCGTCGTCTAATTCTTGATTAGGTTTCCAATCGTTTTTATCGAATGCCAAAACCACTCGAATATCAGAATCTGCAGAAACGATACCGCCAGTAAAACTAGTAATGTAGTCTTTGAATAATGAAAAATCGGAATTGAAATCGGCCGCTGATTTGCGCCCGCAGGATTGGAAAATAAAAAACACGAAAAATACGAAAAATAGTCCTTTTGCTTTCACTTTTATCTAGAGTTAATCGGTTAATAAACTAATAATTTAATGCGATATTTTATCAAAAGCCATAACAGCAAAATCGCAATTAAATTACTATAAAAGTAAAATATTTCCTGAACTATTTAAGAAGAAAATTCTCTAATATGATTATTTAACTTTTGTTGAAGTTTTATTCACACTCTCAAAGCTCAGAACCCAATTTTGATAACACTTTATTCATTTCAAAAAAACGATTTTCTGTGTTTGATGAATAAAGAATTTGATCATTACTCATTACTGTAATTACATCATCATCTTCATTTCCATAGAAATTAATTCCCTCCATCCATTTTTTAAAAGAAACTCCTTTGTTTTTATAATGCTCAACAATAAATTTCAGTGCTTCTTCATCCACTTCATAAAAGCATTCTGAAGTAAAATCTAACGCAAAACCTGCTTGTAAATATGCCATTGCAGTAAAAAAATCTGTCAAAGTATTTGCTTCGAGATTCCATTCTTTTTCATCATAACTCATATAAACTGGAGGATTTGGTTTTGACAAATCATCTTTGTGAATTCCCCAAACACAAGCACGTTGATTTTCGCAATAAAAAATCAAATAATCATTATTTTGAAAATATTTAAAACGCTCTGGAATAATTAACGAATCTTGTGTATAATTTAAATTTTGAATTTTACCTAATTCAGCATAATAATCAATGAAAACCTCAGGAAGCTGTCCGAAAATCTCTTTTACAATTTGAATTTCATCATTAGAGAAACCGTTAGGTTCTGTAATATGAAATAGCTTTTTTATTGTTGAGAAATTTGTCATTAAATTTTTAAATAATTACTTAAACCTTGAGAAAAAGCTTAAACATTTCAAGGCAGATGAAATTTCATTCACACATCCATACCCATCCTTCATGATGAAAAAAAAATGCAATATTATTTTTTTTACAAATAATTAAACTGTCATCTTTAACAGACTTTATATCAATCGGGTTCATCAAAAAAGGCTCGCTATTACGATCAACATAAACTCCTTGAGTTATTTTATTTATCGCGATAATTTCTTCTACTTTCTGAATTGCATTTTTCTCTGCAAGAACACATCTGTTGTTTAAATGTTTTTCCAGTCCATGAAGTTTATCAGCAAAATTTTTCCATTTACCTGATGCTAAATATTTCCAACGCTCTTGTCTGTTCTTTTCAATAAATTCTGAAATAAAATATATCAAATCATCCATTCTATATTCACTTAATAATTAATTTCCCTGCTTTAAAAAAACTTAAATATAATTATTAAAAAATTTTAAAAGTAAATTTCTTACTATTTATTTCCTTCTTTCAAGAAAAAAACGTTTCATAAGATCTGCTGCTTCATTTGCCATTACGCCAGAAACAACAGTAGTTTTTGGGTGCAATTTTGTTCCCATATTCAAGAATCCGCGTTGTTCGTCGCGTGCACCAAAAACAATCTTTGAAATCTGACTCCAGTACAAAGCTCCTGCGCACATTTGACAAGGCTCTAGAGTTACATAAAGTGTACAATCCTTTAAATATTTGCCACCTAGAAAATTTGCAGCGGCAGTTATAGATTGCATTTCAGCATGAGCTGTAACATCATTTAGCAATTCGGTCAAATTATGACTTCTTGCAATTACTTTATCAGCCACAACAATTATAGCTCCAACAGGAATCTCGCCTTTTTCGTAAGCGATTTCGGCTTCCTGCAAAGCTTTTTTCATAAAATACTCGTCGGTGAAAGGATTTATCATACTTGCAAAAGTAAAACTTTACTCATTATTTTTACTACATTTAAATTTTGAAATTTGAATATGGAAAGAAAACATAAAATCAGTATACCTGAACCATGCTCTGAAGACTGGAACAAAATGATGCCAAATGAAAATGGCCGTTTCTGCATGAGCTGTTCTAAAACTGTTGTTGATTTTACGTCGATGCTTCCTGAAGAGATTCAGCATTATTTCATTCAAAACCAAAACCAAAAAATTTGTGGCAGATTTAGAAAGTCACAATTGGAGACTATTACTATTCAAATTCCGGATCGTGTTTTATATTCGCAAACCCATTATCATAAAATGTTTTTATTGGCATTATTTGTCGCCATGGGAACCACTTTATTCAGTTGTGCCGACACCGAAGGTAATAAAATGAAAATTGACAAAATAGAAGTGGTAACAGACAATGAACCAAAAAATCCTGATCAACCAAACAATGAAGACCGTTTGGTTGAAAAAACACCTCCTGCACCTCATTTATATGCCGACATAGAGCCTATAAAGGCCGTTCCTGAAGGATCTATTGCCTATATCGAACCCCACGAACCCTATTACGAAACCATCACTGGCACTCCTGTTATTGAAAATTTTGAAGTACTTCCTGCATATCCTGGGGGACTAGAGAGATTTAGCACATACATTCAAAATGAATTTAAAATTCCTAAAAAAGCCAGACACATTACAGGAGAAATTGAGGTTTCTTTTGTTGTAAATAAAGCTGGGACTTTAGAACAATTTAAAATTTTTGACAATATTGGTTATGAAACTGGAGAAGAAATGATTCGAGTTTTAAAAAGTTCAAAAGTAAAATGGATGCCAAGAATAATTAATGGAAAACCTACTCTTGATACTATCACAATGAATATTGTTGTTCAAAAAGACAGTTTAAACATTGAGAGAAAAAACAGAAAGCTTTCAAAAATAGTCGCAATTAATTTTGTCAAAAAAAATGATAAACTGTCATATAATGAAAATCAGCCTTTATGTGAAAAAAAAGTACCACAAGATCTCGCATTAGAAGATGATTCTGTGTTTTATATGGGAGCTGCAATCGAAACAAAAGCAGACTATCCAAGTGGGATTAACGCTTTCTATGAGTTCTTTGCCCAAGAATTTAAAATGCCTGAAGAAGTAGAAAATGCAAAAGATCGTATTATTGTTTCATTTGTAGTAGAAAAAGATGGTTCGTTGGCTGCATTTCAATTTCCAAAAGATATTGATCCTCAGTTAGAATCAGAAATAACACGTGT
>NZ_DHEI01000104.1:0-3011 GCF_002399805.1 Flavobacterium sp. UBA4854 | reverse complement strand
AGAAAAAATTAGTTTCCCAATAGCACTTGAAAAATGGAAATAAGACATAAAATAGAAATACCTAAACCCTGCAGCGAGAACTGGGATCAAATGACTCCAACTGAAAATGGGCGTTTCTGTGTAAGCTGTTCTAAAACGGTTATGGATTTCACTTCTATGCTTCCAGAAGAAATTCAGCATTATTTCATTCAAAACCAAAACCAAAAAATTTGCGGAAGGTTTAAACAATCACAGTTAGATCACATTACGATTCAAATTCCTAATCGCGTTTTATATTCGCAGACAAACTACCATAAAATATTTCTTCTCGCTTTGTTTATTGCAATGGGAACCACTTTGTTTAGCTGTGCAGATAAAGATGGCAACAAGAAAAAAATTGATCAAATTGAAATTGTTGACAATCCAACACAAAATCAAGATGAAGATGTTTCCTCCTGCTATGGGCATCAGATTGAATCTAAAAAAGAAAAAACAAAAATACCAAGAGAAAGAGTCACAATGGGAATGGTAGTTCCTTCTAAACCTATTGAATATTATCGTTTTAAGTATAGCATTATATATAATTCAGTTGATTTGGATATTTTACCTGCTCCAAAAGGCGGAATGAAAAAATTCTATTCTTACTTTGCAAAAAATTACACTGCTTCAAAAAAAGGAGAAATGTCAGTCCTATTTGTAGTAGAAAGAGACGGCACTTTAACTAATTTTCAAGTAACCAAAAACGCATCTTCAGAAAATGAAGCAAAAGTTATTAAAGTTTTAGAATCTGGTCCAAAATGGATTCCTGGAAAAACAAACAATGGGGATGTGCGATCAACTTTCATTTTGCCAATTACATTTAAATAATGAAAATTAAACATAAAATAACTATTCATATAAATTGCAAATCATTTTTGCCAACGTTGTATGTAGTTATGGTTCTAGTTCTTTTCGGTTGTCAAAACAAAGAAAATAAACAGCCGGAAGCTAAAAACATTGATATTAACAAAGATACTTTGACTACAAAGCCAGATGCTTTAGATACAACTGCAATCAGTACAAAAAAATCAGATCAAGCACCGTCAGATATATCAAAAATTGAGCAGCTTAAAATTAGGAAAACTACAACAATAGCATCTAGAGAAGTTGAAGAGAACAAATCATCAAAATCTGATAAAACAAAAAAAGATGATACTTCGATAGTTGCAAAAACAGTTTCAAATTCTAATGCAGAATTTCCAGGTGGCATTGAACAATTTCATAATTTCTTCATGAAAGAATATAAAAAACCTGAAGAAGTAGAATATTGGAAGCTGAATTTTACGCTTTCATTTGCTGTAGAAAAAAATGGTTCTGTATCATTTCTTGAATGTGCTCCTGCAGTTGAAGAACCTCTCGAAAAAGAAATCATCAGGGTTTTAAGCTTATGCCCTAAATGGTTGCCAGGCGAATCGAACGGAAAAAAAGTGAGAATGCAATATTCTGTACCCATTTTATTGAAATAAGACTCTAAGAGAAAATTAAATTTAAAACCGTAAATTTGCTTTTTACCTTACAATGAAAAGCGATTTACTTTCCGACATATATAATCCCGCTGATTTACGTCTTTTAAAAGAAGAACAGCTCGCCCAAGTTGCCCAAGAACTTCGTCAGTTTATTATTGATATAGTTTCTGTAAAAGAAGGGCATTTGGGAGCAAGTTTAGGCGTTGTAGAACTTACAATAGCGCTTCACTATGTTTTTAATACTCCAAACGATTTATTGGTTTGGGATGTTGGACATCAAGCTTATGGACATAAGATATTAACTGAAAGAAGAGAAAATTTTGATACCAATAGACAAATTGGAGGTATTTCTGGTTTTCCAAAAAGGAGCGAAAGCGTTTATGACACTTTTGGTGTCGGGCATTCTTCAACTTCGATTTCTGCAGCACTCGGAATGGCGATTGCTTCTAAATTAAAAGGCGATTTTGACAAAGAGCATATTGCAGTTATTGGCGATGCATCAATTGCAAGCGGAATGGCGTTTGAAGGTCTTAATCACGCTGGAGTTACAGATGCGAATATTCTCGTTATCCTTAATGACAACGCAATTGGAATTGACCCAAGTGTTGGCGCTTTAAAAAAATACCTTACTTCGGTTAAAAACGGAAAAAATCCACGCCAGAACAATATCATTAAATCTTTGAATTTTGATTATTCTGGTCCAATTGACGGTCATGATCTTCCAAAATTAATCAAAGAATTAAATCGTCTCAAAAAGATAAAAGGCCCAAAATTCCTTCATATTGTAACTACAAAAGGAAAAGGATTGCAGCAAGCTGAAGAAAATCAGGTAAAATATCACGCTCCTGGTAAATTTGACGCTTCGACGGGAGAAATTCATTTAAAATCGGAAGAAAATCTTCCTCCAAAATATCAGGATGTTTTTGGCTTAACTATTCTAGATTTAGCTAAAAAGAATGAAAAAATAATCGGAATCACACCTGCAATGCCATCTGGAAGTTCATTAAAATTTATGATGGACGAATTTCCAGAACGTGCTTTTGATGTCGGAATTGCAGAACAGCATGCCGTAACGCTTGCTGCAGGAATGGCGACTCAAGGAATGATTGTTTACTGCAATATTTATTCGACATTTTTACAGCGTGCCTACGATCAAGTTATTCATGATGTTGCTTTACAAAATCTACCTGTCATATTTTGCCTCGATCGTGCAGGCTTGGTAGGCGAAGATGGTGCAACGCATCATGGTGTTTTTGACATTGCGTATCTGCGTTCGATTCCGAATATGATTATTTATGCTCCATTAAACGAAATTGAACTTCAAAACATTTTATACACAGTTCAATTAGGAATAGATCATCCTATCGCAATTCGATATCCAAGAGGTCGCGGAGTTCTTCCAAATTGGGAAGTAGAAAATTTCGGACATTACGAAAAAATAAATTGGGGCGAAGCAAAATGCTTAAAAGATGGTACGAAAGTTGCTGTACTGTCGGCCGGAACAATTGGAAATAATGTTATAGAAGC
>NZ_DHEI01000083.1:98889-108185 GCF_002399805.1 Flavobacterium sp. UBA4854 | reverse complement strand
AATTTTGCTTATAGAAATATAAGCAATATGGTACCTTAGCTCAGATGGTAGAGCAATGGACTGAAAATCCATGTGTCCCTGGTTCGATCCCTGGAGGTACCACTTAATGCTCGGATGGTGAAATTGGTAGACACGCTGGACTTAAAATCCAGTGAACAGCAATGTTCGTGCGGGTTCAAGTCCCGCTCTGAGTACTGAAAACTTCAATTGACTTTTGTTAATTGAAGTTTTTTTTTTGCATAAAATTGATATCAGAGATTAATTTTATATTTTTACTTCTCTATTCCTTATATTCTACAATACTTAAAAATTATGCAAAATGTTTTTCTTAAAGAAGATTGTGACCAATTTCTAAACAGAATCAATCATCTTAAATCAGATACACAACCGCTTTGGGGTAAAATGTCTGTAGATCAGATGTTAGCTCATTGTAATGTTACGTATGAAATGGTATATGATGATATTCATAAGAAGCCAAATGCGTTTATGAGATTTCTTTTGAAATCATTTGTTAAGGATAAAGTAGTAGATGAGACTCCTTATCCAAAAAATATACGAACAGCTCCACAATTTATTATAAGTGGTAATCGTAACTTTGAGCTTGAAAGAGAAAGACTTATAGCTTATATCATTAAAACTTTAGAACTAGGAAAAGATAATTTTGAAGGAAAAGAATCTCTTTCTTTTGGAAAATTATCTTCTAAAGAATGGAATAATATGTTCGCCAAACATTTAGATCATCATTTTTCTCAGTTTGGTGTTTAATAATTTTATGACTATGAAAGTTTATACAATTGTTTTTTTTGTTTTCTTTGGATTATCTGCCAATGCTCAAAAAAAGGAAGTTCAGCAATGTATTGAATCGTTTTTCGAAGGATTTCATCAAAGAGATTCTATAAAAATAAAATTAGTTTGTTCTGAAAAAATGATATTGCAGTCTATTAGCGAAAGCACTGCAAAAGGGAATAAATTATCTAATGAAACTGCAAATGAATTTTACAAATCCATAGCATCAATTCCTTCAACCTTGAAATTTCAAGAAAAAATATTAAGTTATAATATACAAATTGATGGATCAATGGCTCATGTTTGGGCTCCTTATGAATTTTATTTGAATGATAAGTTTAGTCATTCTGGCGTGAATACTTTTACTTTATTTAAAGAGAAAGATTCTTGGAAAATTATTTATTTGATTGATACAAGAAGAAAATAATTAATTCTTGAGGATCTCAGTATTATAATACAAGCAAATATCATTTAGAAGGCATTCTGGACATTTTGGTTTAGGTCTGCAGATTTCACGGCCTAAAAAGGAAATTGCCATTCCTATTTCTGACCAAATATTTTTAGGTAAGACTTGCATTAAATCTTTTTCTACTTTATTTCCATCTTTAGATTCTTTAATTATTCCTATTCTTGGTGCAACTCGTATTACATGTAAATCTGCAATAATTCCTTCTGCAGGTTTGCCGGTTTCTCTTAATATCACATTTGCAGATTTTCTACCAATTCCTTTTAATGCGGTTAATCCAGCCATTGTTAGAGGAATATCTTTATCTTCTTTTATAGTTGCTGCAATATCTAAAAGCCATTGTGCTTTAGTTCCGTGATTTCGAACTTTCGATATAAAAGGCAAAAAAGTTTCTAAATCAGTTTTTGATAAACTTTTAAGTGTAGGGAACTTTTCAAACAAAGCTGGTGCAATTGAGTTAATATTGGCATCAGAATCTTGAGCAGATAAAACAACCATAACTAGTAATTGATATGGATTTTGATAATCTAATGGATGTTTTTTGTTTTTGTACTTTTTTAAAATGGGCTTTAATTTAGTTTCCCAGTCTGATGTTTCTCCAAATAGATCCATTTTAATCTCTTTTAAAGTAATATTGAAATAGTTATCTATAAAGTTAATTGATTTTGATGAATTCTAGAATTTTTTTGATAACATTTTGATTTCCAAGTATTTTTCTATGTCCCAATCCATCGGTTAAAAACAAAGTTCCATTTTTAAGGTTTTCGTGAATGTGTTTACCAGCTTTTACAGATACCTCAGGGTCATCATTATCATGGATAACTAAAATAGGGATATTAATTTTCTGAGCTGCTCTATAAGCTGAAAAATCATCCATTTTTACTTGATATTTTTCTTCAAAAGCATCTCTCAAGCGATTGCTGATTTCTTTTTGCAAACCTAATTTAAAAGTAAATTCATCTAAAATATCTTGAACAATATCTCCACTTCCTATAATTATTGCCTTTTTTACTTGAAGGCCATCTTTAATGGCGTTTAGAACAGACATTCCACCTAAAGAATGTCCAATTGCAATTTCAAAAGGTCCAAATTGCTTTTCTATTTCTAAAACGGAAGCAATAAACTCCGACATTATTGTTGTTTTACCTTTTGATTTTCCGTGTGCTGGCGCATCAAAGCTAACTGTGGAATACCCTTTTGCTAAAAGTTCGTCTGCAATTTTAAAAAGTTGTGTCCCTCTTCCAGACCAACCATGAACCAATAGTACTTTACGTTCACTTTGCCCATAAATATATGTAACAACACTTTTATCAATTGCTGGGACATAAATTAATTCTTGAATGCTTTTGGCATCCATTTCTAATTCTCGTTTAGGAACTTTATGTTTTATTGGTGTTGTGAAAATCTTTGCAGCAAATTTTGTAACTAATTTTGTAGAAATAAAAGCGCAAATTTTCGCAGATATTATAATAATCTTAGGAATTTTTAATGATTTAGTAGGATTGATTGCCTTTTTTGCCATTTCAATAAAACTTATTTTAGGGAAGGATTTTGCTTGTTTTTTTGCTAAATTTAAAAAGCATAAAAGTAGTATATAAATTATTGCTTCTTATGATAATCACAAATTAATTTCTAAAATGGAAATATTTCATATTAGCGCAGAATGTTATCCTGTAGCAAAGGTTGGCGGATTAGGTGATGTTGTGGGTGCGTTGCCTAAATATCAACAATCTGCCGGTCATAATGTTAGAGTTGTAATTCCTTGTTATGATACTAAATTTAGAAAAGAAAATGATTTTGAGTGTGTTCATTGGGGAAATGTTAAATTAGGAAATTTTAATTTTCCGTTTAGTGTCTTAAAAGAGACAACAGACAAATTGGGTTTCGAACTGTATTTAATAGAAATTAATGAATTGTTTAATAGACCAAATGTGTATGGTTATGAAGATGATATCGAAAGATTTTTGTCTTTTCAGATAGCAACACTTGATTGGATAATCGCTAGGAGTACAATTCCAGATATTGTTAATTGCCACGATCATCATACTGGCGTTATTCCGTTTATGCTGCAGTTTGCTTATAAATATGAAAGTTTAAAGAATGTAAAAACGACTATAACTATTCATAATGGTTTATATCAGGGGTGGTTTGGTTTTGATAAATTGTATTATTTGCC
Organism: Flavobacterium sp. UBA4854; assembly: GCF_002399805.1. NCBI lineage: Bacteria > Pseudomonadati > Bacteroidota > Flavobacteriia > Flavobacteriales > Flavobacteriaceae > Flavobacterium > Flavobacterium sp. UBA4854. The sequence continues at coordinate 104,757 of NZ_DHEI01000083.1, read as the reverse complement.
AGAATTTAATCTAAAACATGTTGGTTTTTTAGAATGGAGCAATTCGATAAATTCATTGGCCGTTGGTATCAAATGTGCAAATGCCATAACTACTGTTTCTCCAAGCTATTTGAATGAAATTAATATATCAGCAAATGGATTAGAATCACTGTTTAATTCTGTAAGAAATAAATCGAAAGGAATTTTAAACGGAATTGACATCGAAGTTTGGAATCCTATGAAAGATCAAATGATTGCCGAAAATTATTCGATTGAAGATTTTGAAACGGGAAAAAGAAAAAATAAAGAAAAGCTGTGCGAAGAATTTGAATTAGATCCGTCAAAACCATTATTTAGTTTTATTGGTCGATTGTTTGAAGAAAAAGGAGGCGATTTACTTCCGCATGCTTCTGCTTTGGCATTGTCTGAACATTTCGAAGAAATTAATATTTTGATTTTAGGTTCAGGAAATGCGGAAATTGAATCACAGTTAACTCAACTGCGAAATGATTATAAAGGAAATTACAATGTTTTTATAGGTTATAATGAAGATTTAGCGCATTTGATTTATGCAGGTTCAGATTATATTTTAATGCCTTCTAGGGTTGAACCATGCGGGTTAAATCAAATGTATGCTATGCGTTACGGAACTATTCCGATTGTTAGAAGAACTGGAGGGTTAAGAGACACAGTTGTTGATTTTGGAGATGATGGAAATGGCATTTGTCATGATCAGGCTTCGGTAGCAGATATATGCTATTCAATAAATCGTGCTGTTAGGTTGTATGAGGATAAAATAAATTTCAATAAAGTTTTAACGAAAGGAATGTCAGCAGATCATTCCTGGGAAAGTGTTTGCCAAGAATATATCGAAATATACAACTTAATAATTCAGCAAAATGAAATTTAAAAAGAAAAATGTAGTTGCCATTATTTTAGGAGGTGGACAGGGTTCACGTTTATTTCCATTGACAGAAACAAGATCAAAGCCGGCAGTTCCTATTGGAGGAAAGTACCGTTTGGTCGATATTCCGATTTCGAATTGTATTAATTCTGATATTTTTAAAATATTTGTATTGACGCAATTTAATTCTGCATCTCTAAATGCTCATATTAAAAACACTTTTAATTTTAGTATTTTTAGCCAATCTTTCGTTGATATTTTAGCTGCAGAACAAACTCCTGATAATCCGACTTGGTTTCAGGGAACTGCTGATGCAGTAAGACAATGTATGTCACATTTTTTAAAGCACGATTTTGACCATGCTTTAATTCTTTCTGGAGATCAGTTGTATCAAATGGATTTTAATGAAATGCTTGAAGCGCATATTGCGGCTGATGCTGAAATTTCTATTGCAACTTTACCAGTAAATGCCAAAGATGCTCCAGAATTTGGTATTCTTAAAACAGATCATGAAAATAATATTCATGCGTTTATAGAAAAACCTCATGCTTCTTTATTGCCAGAATGGGAATCTGAAGTGAGTGAGCAAATGCAAGAAAAGGGTAAAAAGTATCTCGCTTCGATGGGAATTTATATTTTCAATAAGCCATTGCTAGAAGAATTAATGGCTGACCAAGAAACGAAAGATTTTGGAAAAGAAATTATTCCGCAAGCTGTTGGGAAGCATAAAATCTTAAGTTATCAATATGAAGGATATTGGACAGATATTGGGAATATAGAATCATTTTTTGAAGCAAATATTGGTTTAACTGCAGATATTCCAGAATTTAATTTATTTGATAACGAAAACAAAATCTTTACTAGACCAAGATTATTGCCTCCTTCTAAATTTAGAAATTCGATTATCAATCAATCTTTAATTTCTGAAGGCTGTATTATTAATGCCAAAGAAATTAAAAGCTCTGTTATTGGTATTCGTTCTAGAATTGGCGAAGGAACTGTTTTAGAGAACTGTTACGTAATGGGTAATGATTTCTATCAGGATCTTGAAGAATTAAATCATGAAAGCAGTATTAATAAAATTCATGTTGGTATCGGAGAGAATTGTTATATCAAAAATGCTTTGGTTGATAAAAATGTTCGTATTGGAAACAATGTGCATATTTCGGGAGGAAAGCATTTAGACAATTTTACTAATGAATTATACAGCATAAAAGACGGAATTGTTGTTGTCAAAAAAGGAGTAACATTATCTGATAATTTTAGAATTGAATAATCTAAATTAAGTTCCAATAAAAATTCCGATAGCTATCGGAACCACCTTCAATTGTCTTAAAAAATAAATATGACTAAAGTAATCGCACACTCTCTTTTTGCCGATTTTGATATAGACTTATTCAAAGCAGGCAAACATTTCAGATTATATGAAAAACTTGGAGCTCATTTAATTGAAGTGAACGGAGTTAAAGGCGTTTATTTTGCTGTTTGGGCTCCAACGGCTCAAGCTGTTTCTGTAATTGGTGATTTTAATTATTGGACGCAAGGTGAACATAATTTAAATGTTCGCTGGGATTCTTCTGGAATTTGGGAAGGGTTTATTCCAGATATTTCAAAAGGAGCACTTTATAAATACAAAATTCAATCTAATATAAATGGCGTAGTTACCGAAAAAGCCGATCCCTTTGCACGTTATTGCGAAAAACCGCCTCATACGGCATCTGTAGTTTGGGACTTGGATTATAAATGGAAAGATGATAATTGGATGCAAAACCGTCAGGATTTTAATGCTCTAGATAAACCCTATTCGGTTTATGAAGTGCATTTAGGTTCTTGGAAACGAGGAGATCATAATCGATTTTTAACTTATCTTGAACTTGCAGATGATTTAGTAAAATATGTAAAAGAAACTGGTTTTACACATGTTGAGTTTATGCCAATTATGGAGTATCCTTACGATCCTTCATGGGGATATCAATTAACAGGATACTTTGCGCCAACTTCTCGCTTTGGGAAACCGCAAGATTTTATGGTTTTGGTAGATAAATTACATCAGGAAGGAATTGGTGTAATTCTAGATTGGGTTCCATCACATTTTCCAGATGATGCGCATGGTTTAGGATTTTTTGACGGCTCGCATTTATATGAACATCCAGATAGAAGAAAAGGATATCATCCAGATTGGAAAAGTTTAGTTTTTAATTATGGAAGAAATGAAGTTCGAGCTTTCTTAATAAGTAATGCTGTTTTTTGGCTTCAGAATTATCACATCGACGGACTTCGTGTTGATGCTGTTGCTTCGATGCTTTATTTAGATTATTCTCGAAAAGATGGTGAGTGGGAAGCTAATATTTTTGGAGGAAGAGAAAATTTAGACTCAATTAGTTTTCTTAAAGAATTTAATGAAGTAATTTATTCTAATTTTAATGGTATTCAGACTATTGCAGAAGAGAGTACTTCATTTCCTATGGTTTCAAGACCCACTTCTTTTGGAGGTTTAGGTTTTGGAATGAAATGGATGATGGGTTGGATGCATGATACTTTAAAATATTTCGAGAAAGAAACGGTTTATAGAAAATACCATCAAAATGAATTGACTTTTTCTATGACATATGCGTTTACTGAAAATTTCATGCTTCCATTTTCTCATGATGAAGTGGTTTATGGCAAAAAATCTCTGATTTATAAAATGCCTGGAGACGAATGGCAACGTTTTGCAAATTTAAGATTGTTGTACGGTTACATGTTTACACATCCAGGAACAAAATTGCTCTTTATGGGTGCTGAATTCGGTCAAACAGGGGAGTGGAATTTCGAACAAAGTTTGGACTGGCATTTATTACAATATGACTTTCACTCTGGGATAAAGAGATTGATTACCGATTTAAATCAATTGTATAAATCACAACCTGCTTTGTATGAAAAGCAATTTAGAGGAGATGGTTTTGAATGGATCAATTATTCCGATCATCAAAATGCTGTTTTGTCTTATATCCGAAAAGGAAATAATCCAGATGATAATATTATTATAGTGTGCAATTTTACTCAAGTTGTTCGAGAAAATTATAGAATTGGTATTCCTAGAAAAGGCAAACTGCAAGAAATTTTTAATAGCGATGCCAAAATATATGGCGGAAGTGGTATAGAAAATTCTAAAATTCTAAAAACAGATTCAATATCTTATGATGGAAGAGATTTTTCTGCCGAACTAGTTTTGCCACCTTTGAGCGTTACCGTATATATTTTAGTTTAATTTAAAATCTTGAAGTAAGATTTTGTTATTATAACGTTTCAAAATTATCAAATTGTTGATTTTTTGTTTGGTAATTTGTAACTCATTCAGAAAAAACGTTTTCGTGAATAAACCTTTTATTCATAGGGTGTTACAGACTTTTTTTGTATGTTTGAGTGAAAGAAAATGTTATAAATTAATTCATTGGAGATATGATTACAAACACATCATTAGAATACAAAGGCGATTTATATCCATCAAAAATTGTCTCGTATGAACATGAAGGAGATTCTATTTTCTTTAATACGGATAATAAGGTAATTTTAAAAGTTACTATTCTTCGTGATAGTTTAATTCGATTCCGTTTTACTACAAAAGGCTATTTCAGCAACGATTTTTCATATGCCATTGATAAAACACAACTTCATGGCTACAACTTTTTGGAAGTTACTGAAGAAGAAACCTACTTTCAAATTAGAACTAGTAAAGTTAAATGTAAAATTCAGAAAGCAGATCTTCGTCTTGCGATTTACGATTTAAATGATTTTCTAATTCTTGAAGATGAACTTGGTTTTCATTGGGAAGAAAGCTACGAATATGGCGGGAATATTGTAAAAATGAGCAAATTCGCTAAAGATGGCGAATGTTATTACGGTTTAGGCGATAAAGCCACTCAAATGAATCTTAAAGGCAAAAGAGTAGAAAATTTTGCTACAGATCAATATGCTTACCAGAAAGACCAAGAACCGTTATATAAAGTGGTTCCTTTTTATATAGGACTTCATAACAAACAATCTTATGGTATATTTTTCGATAATACTTTCAGAACTTTCTTTGATTTTTGTCAAGAAAGAAGAAATGTTACTAGTTTCTGGGCTGAAGGTGGCGAAATGAACTATTATTTTGTTTATGGTCCTCAAATGCAGGACGTTGTTACCACTTATACCGATTTAACAGGTAAACCAGAATTACCGCCACTTTGGGTTTTAGGATACCATCAATGCAAATGGAGTTATTATCCTGAAAATAAGGTTAAAGAAATTACATCAAAATTTAGAGAGCTTCAGATTCCTTGTGATGCCATTTATTTGGATATCGATTATATGGACGGATTTAGATGCTTTACTTGGAATAAAAACTATTTTCCTGATCCAAAAAGAATGGTTTCTGAATTAGCAGAAGATGGTTTTAAAACTATTGTAATTATTGATCCAGGAATTAAAATTGATAAAGATTACTGGGTTTATAAAGAAGCTTTAGAAAAAGATTATTTCTGTAAAAGAGCCGACGGTCCTTATATGAAAGGAAAAGTTTGGCCAGGAGAATGTAATTTTCCCGATTATACAAATCCCATAGTTAGAGAATGGTGGGCTGGTTTATTTAAAGAATTAATTGCAGAAATTGGAGTAAAAGGAGTTTGGAATGATATGAATGAACCAGCTGTTATGGAGGTTCCTAATAAAACATTTCCGATGGATGTTCGCCATGTTTACGATGGAAATCCTTGTAGCCATAGAAAAGCTCATAATATTTATGGAACTCAAATGGCGAGAGCCACTTATCATGGTGTAAAGCGATTTGCATATCCAAAACGTCCGTTTGTCATTACAAGATCGGCTTATGCTGGTGCACAGCGTTATACATCATCATGGACAGGTGATAATGTTGCCACTTGGGAACATTTATGGATTGCAAATATTCAGGTTCAAAGATTATCTATTTCTGGAATGGGATTTACAGGCTCTGATATTGGAGG
>NZ_DHEI01000083.1:96047-98713 GCF_002399805.1 Flavobacterium sp. UBA4854 | reverse complement strand
CACCCTTTCTGCAGAACTCATTCTTCTGGAGATCACGGAAATCAAGAACCTTGGGCTTTTGATGAAGAAGTAATTAATATTACTAGAAAATTTGTAAATCTTCGTTACCAATTGCTGCCTTATTTGTATACTATGTTTTGGCAATATATTGAGGAGGGAGTTCCTATGCTAAAACCGCTGGTTTATTATGATCAAGATGATACACAAACACATTATCGCAACGACGAGTTTATCTTTGGAAACCAGATTTTAGTCTGCCCTATACTTGAACCTAATGCTGTAGGTAGACGTATGTATATTCCTAGAGGTGAATGGTATAACTATTGGACAAATGAATTGTTTATTGGAGGAAGAGAAATTTGGATTGATACCAAATTTGATGAGATTCCTGTCTTTGTAAAAGCTGGAGCGATTATTCCAAAATATCCTGTTCAACAGTATGTAGGCGAATTAGAATTTGATGAATTAACGTTGGATGTTTACTATAAAAATGGTAAAGAACAGTCGGCTGTATATGAAGATGCTCAAGATGGTTACGATTACAAAAAAGGACGTTACAGTTATTTGTCGTTCCGACATGTTGGAAAAGAAAAGGAATTGATTATTCAACTTCATAAAGAAGGGAAGTATATAACTCCTTACAGTAAATATAAAATCAATCTTATTGGATTGCCTTTTAAAGTTGTAGAAATAGAAATTGACAATGAAAAGATTGAATTTGACAAAATTAGTTTTGAGCAAAATAATTTCTTAATAGTTGACAAAGAGTTTAATGAACTTCATATTGTTGGCGAATAGTTAAATTTTGATATTTTTTTATTTTAATGTATAAAATATTTTATTTTTTTTAATCGTATTTTTGTTATAAAAATAGCTCGAATTATGAAAAAATATATGTTTTTAGGGGTTTTTGGGGCGCTTGTTATGGCTTGCGCGACAAATCCAATTACTGGAAAACAAAATTTGAATTTTGTTTCAAATAGCGAATTGTTTCCAACTTCTTTCCAGCAATACAGTACTTTTTTGTCTGAAAATAAAGTTATTACAGGAACGGCAGATGCAAAACTTGTTGAGAATGTTGGATTTAAAATTAAGGCTGCTGCCGAAAAGTATCTAACATATTTAGGACAGTCACAGTATTTAAAAGATTATCGCTGGGAATATAAATTGGTTGATAATAAAGAAGTTAATGCTTGGTGTCTGCCAGGAGGCAAAATTGTGGTTTATTCAGGAATATTACCTGTTACACAAAATGAATCTGGTTTAGCAACAGTTATGGGGCACGAAGTTTCACACGCTTTAGCCAATCACGGAGCACAAAGAATGAGCGCTGCGCAACTTCAGCAAATTGGCGGTGCTGTTTTAGATGCTGCTACAACAAATAAATCTGCACAAACAAGAGAAATATTTTCACAAGCTTATGGAATGGGAACTGAAGTAGGAGTAATGCTTCCTTTTAGCAGAAGCAATGAAAGCGAAGCAGATAAAATTGGTTTGACATTGATGGCAATTGCAGGCTATAATCCGGATGATGCAGTTGCATTTTGGACAAGAATGTCAGCAAAATCTGGCGGTTCTTCGACTCCAGAATTCATGAGTACTCACCCTTCTGATGCAACAAGAATCGCTAACATCAAAGCTTTGATTCCAGAAGCAAAAGCAATCGCACTTAAAGTCGGAACTATAAAATAATGCAGAGAATGCAAAGAAAAATATACTTAAAAGCTATTCATTATTGAATGGCTTTTTTGTTTTAAAGAAGTTCATCATTTAATAATATATGATTTAAAGAATTTCTATTTGTTTATCGTAAAAAATGGATAAATTCGTAACCTATTTAACAAAACCTTTTCTATGAAGAACCTACAAAAAGGAGATAAGAAACTTTTAAATGCTTGGGCATTTTATGACTGGGCCAATTCAGTTTATACCTTAACTATTGCATCTGCAGTATTTCCAATTTTTTATGAAGCTTTATTTAGCGATCGCGATCATTATATAGATGTTTTCGGAATGCATCTTAAAAATTCAGCTTTAATTAGTTTTATTACAGCTTTTGCTTTTATGGTGGTTTCGTTTATTTCTCCATTATTATCAGGAATCGCAGATTACGTTGGAAACAAAAAGTCATTTATGAAGTTCTTCTGTTACGTAGGAGCTTTATCTTGCATGGGATTATATTGGTTTGATTTAGAAAATATTTATGTTGGACTTTTATTTTATTTCCTTGGATTGCTTGGTTACTGGGGAAGTTTAGTTTTCTATAACTCATATCTTCCAGATATTGCTTTTGAGGAACAGCAGGACAGAATTAGTGCAAAAGGTTATTCTTTAGGCTATATTGGAAGTGTTATTTTGTTGATCATCAATTTGGCCATGATTATGAAACCAAAACTTTTTGGTATTTCAGGAACAGATGGTGAAGCAGCAATGAAAGCCATGCGTTATTCTTTTGTAATGGTTGGAGTTTGGTGGATTTTATTTAGCCAATACACTTATTATTATTTGCCAAAAGGGAGTAAAGAATCGGGCCAAAAACTAACAAAATCTGTTGTATTTAATGGTTTCAAAGAATTAAAAAAGGTTTGGGCGTTATTACAGGAAAATATTCCTTTGAAACGATATTTGGGAGGTTTCTTTGTTTCTAGTATGGCAGTACAAACGGT
>NZ_DHEI01000083.1:89066-95885 GCF_002399805.1 Flavobacterium sp. UBA4854 | reverse complement strand
CAAAGTACAATTGGTTTAATTGTTTGTATTTTAATCATTCAGTTAGTGGCTGTTGTTGGAGCTATATTAACTTCTAGAGCTTCAGAAAAATTCGGAAACGTTCCAACCTTAATATTTATTAACGGAATTTGGGCAGTATTTTGTGCGCTTGCCTATTTTATTACTTTGCCAACTCATTTTTATGTCATGGCTACTATCGCCGGATTTGTAATGGGAGGAATTCAAGCATTATCTCGTTCAACCTATTCGAAATTATTGCCAGATACAGAAGATACAGCATCGTTTTTTAGTTTCTATGATGTTGCAGAAAAAATAGGAATCGTGATAGGAATGTGTGTTTACGGAATTATCGATCAAATTACAGGAAGTCCGCGCGCTGCAATTGTAATTTTGGCAATTTTCTTCATTACATCAATATTTCTGCTAAGAAGAGTACATAAAAAAGACGTTTCAAACTAATTGAAACGTCTTTTTATAAAACCAATATCACGAATTGCAAGGATTATTTTGATTGATGATTTTTTTTGTAATTCGTGATATTTTTTTGAATAGTTAGCTTTTTGAAATAGTTCCTGATCCAGAAACTTTAGTATCTTTTTTTTCAGGATTACCAACATATCTAATATTTCCAGAACCAGAAACTCTAGCTGTTAAGCTTTCGTCGCAAGCAACTTTACTGTTTCCAGATCCTGAAACATTTGCCTCAACAACCTTCGATTTTAAATCAGCAGCATTAATATCTCCAGAACCAGAAAGTTTAGCTGAGAAATTAGTAGCAGTTCCTTTTAAACGTACATTTCCTGATCCGCTTACGTTCAGTTCTAAATTATTCGTATCAACCGGTAAAGTAAAATTTCCAGAGCCAGATAATTTGATTGAAAATTTATCATTTTTGATCACATCTTTTGATTGAATATCGCCAGATCCTGCCAAGCTTAATTCAGAGATTTTTTCAAATGGAACGGTAACTTGAATTTTACCTGAACTTGTACGTATTTGAGTACCTTTCTCCACATAAATTTTTAATGAATTATCTTCAACTTCGACTTTAATAACAGCTAATAAATTTTCTTCTCCTTTGATAGTGATTTTTCCCTCTTTTCCAGACACTAAATCCACATCAAAAGAACCTGCTATTTTAATACCATCGTAACCTCCAGTAGATCTTGTTTCAGTAACTACCTTTCCGTTACCTTGTATTTTGTTTTGTGCATTAACTGTGCTATTTGTAAAAAAAATAGCTAGCGCTAATAATAAAATTGATTTTTTCATTGTTTTGATTTTTAGATGATTAATTTTTTGTTAGCGAAATATTTCCGTAGTTCGAATTTATATTGATTTTATTCTGGCCTTTTTTCTTGTAGAAACCTGCAATTCTTTTATTGTTGCTTTTAATCTCAGTAACAGAAACTTCTAATGAATTATCATGTTTAATGTTTGAATATCTTGCAGAAATATCAAAGTCAAAAGCATAATTAGGAACATAACCAATTGTAATGTCTGTATATCCTGAGTTTATTGTGATATTTCCAGCTTTTTCTGTTACTGTTCCGATACTGATTTTACTGTAATTGGTATCGTAGCTAAAGTTGCTTGAAATTTCTCCAATAATAAAAGTCAAATAGTTTCCTGAACCACTCAAAGAATTGATTTTTTGAAATTTAAAAGTTCCATAGCTACAATCAGCTTTAATATTCTGACCATCATTTAGATTAACATCTGTGTAGTTTGCACTTAGATTCAAATTACCAGAATCATTAATCTTAAGATTAGAATATCGAGCATCAATATTTCCTGTTTTAATGTAATCTATGCTTGAATTTTGGCAATATTGAATAGAGATTTGATTGTTTGATCCGTTTAATTTACCTAAAGCAACTTTTCCGTACTTGCAGTCAATATCTGTAGAAGATTCTGCATTTGGAACCGAAACATTACCGTATTTATTGACCAATTTCATAGATCCATTTTTTGGAATTTTAATCACATAATTGATCTCAAAACTATTATTGCTTCCTTTGCTTTTAACATTAGAGCTCCCAAGTTTTGTCACAGCAGAAACCAATCCCTTAAGAGCAGTAATATCAACGTCTATACTATTTAAACGCTCATTTACCCAATTTTCATTTGGTCCATTTACTTTTATAGTAATGTCCAGATCAATTTTGTCTTCGTCCCAAGTTGTAACCGTTATGCTTCCGTATTTGTTGTCAACATCTATTCCTGCATTTGAATTGACGATATAAGTTTTTTTGATGTTTTTTTGTTTAGTGATATAAGCGTCATCGTTTGAAAACCCTAACAGAGGAATCAAAAGAAACAAGATTAGTAAGTTATAGTGTTTTTTCATTAGAGTTGTTTTTTAGTTTTTCGTTGTCTTCAATTCTTTTCAGAACGGTTTGCAAAAAAGAAATACGCGTTTGAAGATTGCTAATCATGGCATATATAATTTGTTTATTCTCACCATTTTTTTGCAGTTCATTTATGATTTTTTGATAATCAGCGTCAAAAGTTTTCATCTGAATCATCGCATCATTAATAATCTGCTGATTTTCTGGCGAATTTTTCTCTTTCAGTTTAACCAGTTCGTTGTCAATTAGAATATTGAAAATAGAATCGGTGCGTTTAGTTTCTTTAGAAGCAAATTTGAATTCTTTTGGTTTTTCATTTTTATAAAAAAGCGATATTCCAAGCATCAATACGATCGAAGCGGCAATAGCAGTTGCGAACCAATATCTTTTCCTAGGCTCTTTTTTATTTAATTTTTGTAGAAAATCGACCTGATGATCAGAATTTAATTCCTGAATATCCCATTGGTTTTCAAATCTGTTGAATAATTCGTCTAAATTGTCTTTTTCATTTTTCATAATTCCAATTCATTTTATATCTCTTCCAATTTTTTTCTCAAACTGTCTTTGGCTCTGCTCAAGGTTGTTCTGCAATTTGCATATGTAATGTTTAAAATTTCGCAGATTTCTTCCTGATCATAACCTTCAATGTAAAAAAGCGTCAATACCATTCTGTAATTATCTTTCAGCTGTAAAATGGTATCTAAAACCTGTTTTACTTTTAGTGAGTTCAAGTCAATGTTTTCAGAAATAATTCCACCATTTTCTTCAATTTTATATAGCTGCTTACTTAAATCTTCTACCTGAAAAGAGTTGTTTTTCTTGTAAAAATCGATGCTATAATTGATGATTATTTTTTTTAACCATGCGCCAAAAGCCACTTCTTGTTTATAGTCATTGATTTTTGTAAAAGCTTTTAAGAAACCTTCCTGCATGACGTCTTGTGCAAAATGTTCGTCTTTTACAATACGAAAAGCCACATTATACATCGCTTTACAATAGCGATTGTATATTTCAAATTGCGCTTTTTGATTGTTGTCTTTACAAAGCGCAATTAGTTCTTCGATATTTTGGTTGTTTATATTCAAGTAGTGGCTTTTGGTTTTTAGTAATGACTGTGCTTTTTTTGGTTTGTTACACTTTTATAAAATTAATTTTATTTTTTTTGAAATGAGTTGATAATTTTGATAATAATAGAGAGTAGGATTTTTATTTCATTTTATAAAATCTATATTTGCAGATAAAACGAATAGCTATGAAAAAAAAATATTTTTTGTTTCTTTTAATTTCCACAATCGGCTTTTTAAGCTCTTGTAATCAAGATTTTGATAGTGGGCTGGATTTTTCGAATTCTGAAAACAATGGAAATGAAAGTGCAGGCGAAAAAGCCATTTTTAGTGCCAAAATTGGAGACGAAGAATTTGTTGCAAATACTACAACTGCTGTTGTAACTGAGGACTATGTATTAATAGCCGGGACTAGATCATCAAAAGGAGATTTAATTCAAATAATTTTGCCTAGCAATAAAGTAGGAACATATACATGGGCAGAAAACCAAGAAAATGCAGAAAAATTTGTTTTAGCTTATGTTCAAGGAGTAGATGGGCATGCATTTGTTAGTGCCTCAAATGAAGATGCGGCATTTTTAGGCGTACAGAATTATACAGATACAGCAATCATTAAAATCACTGGAGTAAATAAAACTAAAAAAACAATTTCTGGCACATTTCAGTTTACAGGATTTAGTGATACAGAAGATGGTTCAACTGCGATAAAAGTTATTACAAAAGGTAATTTTGAAAATATACCTTATACAGACGATATTCCTGCTGAAGATTCTGATGATGTTTTGAAAGCAAAAATAGACGGAGTTGATTATATAAACGATAAAGTTGATGTAAGTAGTGTAATTGCAAGCGGCAGTAATCCGTATTATAGTATAGTAGGTAAAAACAACAATGATAATTCTAGCGTCGGTTTAATGATTAATAAATCATATTCTGTAGGAACCTATGAAGCTTCAAGCAATTTATCAGTTGAAGAAGGCGAGCTTGTAAATGTTATTGGCGCTTCTTACAGAACAAATGACCTTTTGTATAATTCTAAATCAGGATCACTTACAATAACCTCAAAAACAGCAGAAAAAATGGAAGGGACTTTTAATTTTGTCGTTCATAATTTCACTACAGATGATGAAAAGACTATTACAGGTTCTTTTAGTATAGATATAAAGATTTAGAGCAAAGAGACTATCTACAAATTTAATCCGCCTTGTGCGGATTTTTTTTGGTAATGCAATTTGATTTTATTAGTTTGGCTAATTAAATAGATATCATATCTTCCATTCTTGGCATAGTGATTGTCTGTTTTAATAATATATCTTGCAAATTAAGTGTATAGTCTGTTTTTATTAGAAAAAAATGAATTTTAAACGTTACTTGCAAGTTGTATTAAACTTTTAATGACAAAACGACTTATATATTATTATGTCAAACCATAAAATACTTACTATTGACAATCTGTCACTTCAAGAATTTGACTCAGAGGCAGAATTAATTCCATTGTTGACTCCAGAAGACGAAGAGGAAATGAATAATGAAGAACTTCCTGTTTCGCTTCCAATTTTACCTTTACGTAATACTGTTTTATTTCCAGGAGTTGTTATTCCAATTTCAGCAGGAAGAGATAAGTCAATTAAACTGATTAATGATGCTAATGCAGGTGGAAAAATCATCGGTGTTGTATCTCAAATTAACGAAGAAGACGAAGATCCATCAAAAGATGATATTCATAAAGTAGGAACTGTTGCACGTATTTTACGTGTTTTAAAAATGCCTGACGGAAACGTAACAGTTATCCTTCAAGGAAAAAAACGTTTTGAAATTGACGAAGTGGTTTCTGAAGAACCATACATGACAGCAACTATTAAAGAAGTTACTGAGGAGCGTCCAGACGAAAATGATTCTGAATTTACTGCAATTTTAGATTCTGTAAAAGAATTAGCAATACAAATCATTAAGGAAAGTCCAAATATTCCTTCTGAAGCTACATTTGCAATAAAAAATATTGAAAGCCAGTCATTTTTGATCAATTTCGTATCTTCAAATATGAATTTATCAGTAAAAGAAAAACAAGGCCTTTTATCGATAAATGGATTAAAAGAACGTGCTTTAGAGACTTTGCGTTACATGAATGTTGAGCTTCAAAAATTAGAATTGAAGAACGATATTCAATCAAAAGTTCGTTTTGATTTAGACCAGCAACAACGAGAATATTTCCTTCACCAGCAAATGAAAACCATTCAAGAAGAATTGGGAGGTGTTTCTCAGGAAGAGGAAATGGATGAAATGGGGCAGAAGGCTAAAACAAAAAAATGGGACGAAAAAACGCAGAAACATTTCGAAAAAGAATTGTCTAAAATGCGTCGTATGAATCCGCAGTCTCCTGATTTTGGAATTCAAAGAAATTATTTGGAATTGTTTTTAGAATTGCCTTGGGGTGAATATTCTAAAGATAAATTCGATTTAAAACATGCTCAGAAAATTTTAGATAAAGATCATTTTGGACTTGATGAAGTTAAGAAAAGAATGATCGAGCATTTGGCTGTTTTAAAATTGCGAAATGACATGAAATCGCCAATTATATGTTTAACAGGGCCTCCAGGAGTTGGTAAAACTTCTATTGGGCGTTCTGTGGCGGAAGCTTTAGGACGTGAATATGTTCGTATTTCTTTAGGAGGTTTACGTGATGAAGCGGAGATTCGCGGACACAGAAAAACCTATATTGGAGCAATGCCTGGACGTATTATTCAGAGTTTAAAAAAGGCAGGAACATCAAATCCTGTATTTATTTTAGATGAGATTGATAAGCTATCAAATGGCAATAGCGGCGATCCATCTTCGGCTTTATTAGAAGTTTTAGATCCAGAGCAAAACAGTGCTTTTTATGATAATTTCCTTGAAATGGGATACGATTTATCTAAAGTTATGTTCATTGCGACTTCAAATAATATGGCAGCAATTCAACCTGCTTTACGTGACAGAATGGAAGTAATAAAAATGTCAGGCTATACGATTGAAGAAAAGGTTGAAATTGCCAAAAGACATTTATTTCCAAAACAATTAGAAGCTCACGGTTTAACAGCAAAAGATTTGACTATTGGCAAAAAGCAATTAGAAAAAATCATAGAAGGTTATACAAGAGAATCTGGCGTTCGTAACTTAGAAACTAAAATCGCTCAAGTAATCAGAAATGCAGCAAAATCGGTTGCAATGGAAGAGGAGTACAACAAAAAAGTTACTGATGAAGATATCATAGCAATTTTAGGAGTGCCAAGACTTGAGCGTGATAAATACGAAAACAATGATGTTGCTGGTGTTGTAACAGGTTTAGCTTGGACAAGTGTTGGAGGAGATATTCTGTTTATTGAATCTTTAATTTCTGAAGGAAAAGGTTCATTGACCATTACGGG
>NZ_DHEI01000083.1:88408-88849 GCF_002399805.1 Flavobacterium sp. UBA4854 | reverse complement strand
CACGTTCCAGAAGGAGCAACTCCAAAAGACGGACCAAGTGCCGGTATTGCAATGCTTACTTCATTAGTTTCGCTTTTAACTCAGAAAAAAGTAAAGAAAAACCTTGCTATGACTGGGGAAATTACGCTTCGAGGAAAAGTATTGCCAGTTGGCGGTATTAAAGAAAAAATCTTAGCAGCAAAAAGAGCAGGAATTAAAGAAATTATTCTTTGTCACGAAAATAAAAGCGATATCGATGAAATCAAAGCTGAATATTTAGAAGGTTTGAGTTTTCACTANNAAAGGTTCATTGACCATTACGGGAAATCTTGGAACTGTAATGAAAGAATCTGCTACAATTGCATTAGAATATATAAAAGCAAATGCTAAGAAATTAGGCATTAGCACTGAACTTTTCCAGAAATATAATATTCATTTACACGTTCCAGAAGGAGCAACTCC